>CAZIQQ010000099.1:0-7111 GCA_964541555.1 uncultured Bifidobacterium sp.
AGAGCATCGAGAGGGAACGTGAAGGCCGAGATCCACCCCGAGTACGTCGTCTCCAACGTCACCTGCACGTGTGGCAACGAGTTCACGACCCGTTCCACCTCGCCCGAGATCCGCGTCGAGATCTGCTCCGAGTGCCACCCCTTCTACACCGGGAAGCAGAAGATCGTGGACACCGGTGGCCGCATCGAGCGCTTCAACAAGAAGCGCCAGCAGGCCAAGTAGGGCGCCCCGACAGGGGTGGAACCCCACTGAGTCCGTGCCTGATCGCATGCAGATCAGGCGGGCACGAGGCGGGGCGCCATCAATGGGGCAAGCGAAAGCGGCGATGGTCCTGAATGGGTAATGACGTCTCCCGCCTGGTCGAGCAGGTAGAGCGCACGCGGGCCGAGCTGTCCGAGGCGCTGTCCGATCCCGACGCCGCCTCGGATCGCACGCGGTACGCCGACCTCACGCGCCGCTATTCCGGCCTCGAGGAGGCGGCGTCGCTGGCGGCGCGCTGGCGTGACGCCGAGCAGCAGGCCACCGAGGCCCGCGAGATGCTGGCCGAGGACGATGACGACGACATCCGCGCGCTGCTGAAGGAGGCAGAGGCGGAGATCGCCGAACTCGAGCCCCGCATCCGCGAGGCCATGGTGGAGCCCGACCCGAACGACTCACGTGACGTCATCGTGGAGCTCCGCGCCGGTGCCGGTGGGGAGGAGGCCGCCCTGTTTGCCCGCGACCTCCTCGACATCTACACCCGCTACGCCGCGGCCCGGGGCTACCAGGTGGAGTTGCTCGACGTCAGCGACGCCGACGCCGGGGGCCTGAAGGAGGCCACCTTCGCCGTGAAGGGCGCGGGGGCATTCAGCGTGTTCAAGCACGAGGGCGGAGTGCATCGCGTGCAGCGCGTGCCGGCCACCGAGAGCCAGGGGCGCATCCACACCTCCACCGCGACGGTGGCCGTGATGCCCGAGGCCGAGGAGGTCGACGTGACCATCGACCCGAACGACCTCAAGATCGACGTCTACCGGTCCAGCGGCCCCGGTGGCCAGAGCGTGAACACCACCGACTCCGCGGTGCGCATCACGCACATCCCCACGGGCGTGGTGGTGTCGATGCAGGATGAGAAGAGCCAGCTCCAGAACAAGGAGCGCGCCATGCGCGTGCTGCGCGCCCGCCTGCTCGAGAAGGCGCAGGCCGAGCAGGAGGCCGCGCTGCGGAGCACCCGCCAGGCCCACGTGGGCAGTGGCGACCGCTCGGAGAAGATCCGCACCTACAACTACCCGCAGAACCGGGTGACCGACCACCGCATCGGCGTGACCGTCGCACTCAAGGAGCAGGTGCTGCAGGGGCAGCTCGGTGCGCTCACCGACGCGCTCCTGGCCGAGGAGCGTCGTCTGCTGCTGGAGCAGCAGACGACCTAGAGCCGCCCGGTCTCCCGCCTTCGGTCCCACGACGGCAGCGTGCAGGCACGGGCTCGACCGGGTTCCACCCCTTTCGGGGCGGCCTCGAGCCGCCCGGTCTCCCGCCTTCGGTCGCACGACGGCAGCGTGCAGGCACGAGCTCGACCGGGTTCCACCCCTTTCGGGGCGGCGGTGGCATTCTCTGGTTCGTGATCCTTTTCGAGGTTCTTCAGAAGTCGACTGAGTGGCTGGGCGGCAGGGGGTCGGACACCCCGCGGCTCGATGCCGAGGTGCTCATCGGCCACGCACTGGGCCTTGAGCGCATCCAGCTCTACACCGAGGCCGAGCGGCCGCTCACCGAGGACGAGCTCGCCGCCTGCCGGGCGCTGATCGCCCGCAGGGGTGAGATGGAGCCGGTGGCGCACATCACCGGGCGCCGCGCGTTCGGGCGGCTCGACCTCGAGGTGACGCCCGACGTGCTGGTGCCTCGCCCCGACACCGAGGTGATCGTTGACGTGGTGGTGGAGATGGCGCCCCGGGGCGCGCGCATCGTCGACTGGGGAACGGGGTCGGGGGCCATCGCGCTGTCGGTGGCCGACCTGCGGCCAGATGCGGTGGTGACGGGCATCGAGCGCAGCCCCGCGGCCCTCGCCGTGGCACAGCGCAATCTCGCGGCGAACCCGGCGCTCGAGGGGCGCGTGCGCATGCTGGAGGGCGACGGCATGTCGGCTGTCGCCGGCGAGCGGTTCGACGTGGTGGTGAGCAACCCGCCGTACCTGGTGCCCGCCGACCTCGAGAGGTTCCCGGCCCTGCGGCACGAGCCCGAGCAGGCGCTGGTGGCCGGCCCCGTGGGCACCGAGGACCACGCGCGCGTCGTGGCCGAGGCCACGGGCGTGCTGGGCCCCGGCGGGCTGGTGGTGCTTGAGGTGGGGGAGGGGCAGGCCGACGCCGTCGGGCACATCCTGCGCGGCGCGGGATTCGACGACGTCGCATCGCGCCCCGACCTCGCCGGCATCCCGCGTGCCGTCTGGGGTCGGATGTCCGGGCCGGGGGCCCCGGCATCCCCCGGCGCGTGAGTTACCCTTGCGGCGTTCCCCTGCAGTCGAGAGCCGGAGCGCGCGAGTGAGCTTCTTCGATCCCGAGAGCCAGTTGTCCCAGGACGTGTCGGAGGCCGATCCGGCCGTCGCGGCCCTGCTTCGGCGCGAACTCGAGCGCCAGGCCGAGACGCTCGAGATGATCGCCAGCGAGAACTTCACGAGCATCTCGATCCTGCAGGCGGTGGGCTCGGTGCTCACCAACAAGTACGCCGAGGGGCTGCCGCACAAGCGCTACTACGGCGGCTGCGAGGTGGTTGACGAGGTCGAGGACCTCGCCATCGCGCGCGCCAAGGAGCTGTTCGGCTGCGACCACGTGAACGTGCAGCCGCACTCGGGCAGCACCGCCAACGAGGCTGCCTACAGCGTGCTGATCGAGCCGGGCGACCGCGTGATGGGCATGTCGCTGGCGCACGGGGGCCACCTGACCCACGGACTCAAGGTGAACTTCTCGGGCCGCATGTACGAGTTCCACGGGTACGGGGTGAGCCCCGGCACCTGTCGCCTCGACATGGACGAGATCCGCCGTCAGGCCCACGAGGTCAAGCCCAGGCTCATCGTGGCCGGCGCGAGCGCCTACCCGCGCACGCTCGACTTCCCGGCCTTCCGCGAGATCGCCGACGAGGTGGGCGCCCGCCTCATGGTGGACATGGCGCACATCTCGGGTCTGGTGGCCGGCGGCGTGCACCCGAGCCCGGTGGGCATCGCCCACGTGGTCACCTCGACCATGCACAAGACGCTGGGCGGCCCGCGCGCCGGCTTCATCATGTGCGACGAGGAGTTCGCCAGCGCCATCGACCGCGCCGTGTTCCCCGGCCTGCAGGGCGGCCCCCTCATGCACGTGATCGCCGGCAAGGCCATCGCGTTCGGCCAGTGCCTCACGCCGGAGTTCCGCGAGCGGCAGCAGCGCACGGTGGACAACTGCCAGGCGATGGCCGAGGTGCTGATGGCGAGCGGAATCGACCTCGTGACCGGTGGCACCGACAACCACCTGGTGCTGGTGGACCTGTCGAAGACCCCGCTGACCGGCGTGGACGGCGAGGCACGCCTCGACCGCGCGGGCATCACGGTGAACAAGAACGGCGTGCCGTTCGACGAGCGTCCGCCCACGGTCACGTCGGGCGTGCGCATCGGCACCGCCGCGCTCACCACGCGCGGCATGGGTCCTGCCGAGCTGCGCGAGGTCGGTGCCATCATCGCCGAGGCGCTCACGCCGGAGACCACCGACGCCGACCTCGACGCCCTGCGCCAGCGCTCCAGGGCGCTGGGTGACCGCTTCCCCCTGTACCCCCAGCTCATCGCCGAAACCGCCCGCGTCTGACGTGGGCGCCCCCGGCCGCGCCGGCGCCGGTCCCGCCCGGGGATGGGCTCTCGTCACGGGGGCGAGCGCAGGCATAGGGGCCGAGATCGCACTGCGTCTGGCGCGCCGGGGGCACCCCCTGGTGGTGGTCGCGCGGCGCGGTGATCGCCTGGCGGCACTGGCTGAGCAGGCGCGGCGCGAGCACGGGGTGGAGGTGCGCGGCGTGGCCGCCGACCTCTCGCGCGAGGAGGGCCGGGCATCGGTGAGGGGCGTGCTCGACCAGCTGCGGGCCCCGATCGAGGTGGCCGTGCTGAACGCGGGCATCGGCACGCAGGGCGAATTCGTGCGGCTCGATCGCGAGCGTGAGGTGCGCGAGGTGCGCCTGAACTGCGTGGCCGTGGTGGATCTGGCTGCGCACGTGCTGCCGGGCATGGTGGCGAACGGCCGTGGCGACTTGGTGGTGATGTCGTCGGCCGCGTCCAGCCAGGCGATTCCCTACATGTCCACGTATGCCGCAACCAAGGCGTTCGAGATGCGCCTGGTGCGCGGGCTCGACCAGGAACTGCGCGGCACTGGCGTGCGGGCCTTCGCGATCTGTCCGGGCCCGGTGCGCACTGCGTTCCACCGCCTGGGCTGGGGCAAGGACCTGCCGAGGCTCATGCCCACCGAATCGGCGGGGTCCGTGGCCGCGCGCGTGGTGCGGGTGCTGGATCGCCGCCGCCGCAACCCGGTGGTGGCAAGCGGGCCGCTCGCCCCGATCACCATGCCCCTCACCGCCCTGCTGGGCGAGGCCATATCGGCATGGGGCGCGGGCCTGTATCACCGCCCGGGCCACTGACGCCGCCGTGCCCGGTGGGCGCAGGGGCGGGCGCATCGGCCGTAGAATGAGTCCCCGGCACCCGAAGCCCGGTGCCCGACTCACATGACGACGACGCTGATACCCATACTCAGCGCGATCGCGGCGGCAATCGTCGTCCTGATCCTCACGCCCGCGACCATGGCGATCGCGAGGCGGGTGGGGGCGGTGGACCAGCCGTCGGCCCGGCGCATCCATGATCGCCCCATCCCCAGGCTGGGCGGGATGGCCATCGTCATCGGGTTCCTGCTGCCGGCCCTGTGGTTCCTGCCGGGAGATCCGGCGGCGCGCGGGCTGATCGCCGGGGCGGTGCTGATCGCCGCCCTCGGCATGGCCGACGACATCCTGGGCATGCAGCCGGCGGTCAAGTTCCTGGGCCAGGTGGCGTGCGCGTGCGTGCCCGTGGCCGCCGGGCTCACCATCGCCAACGGCACGCTGCCGTTCATCGGCGCGTTCGAGCTCGGGGCGGCCCAGTACCCGCTCACGATCCTGTGGATCGTGGCGATCGTGAACATCATCAACTTCACGGACGGCATGGACGGGCTGGCCGCCGGGGTGGTGGGCATCGGTGCCACGACCTTCGCCATCATCGCGGCGTCGCTGGGCCGTGCCGACGCGGCCATCCTGGCCGCCGCGCTGGCCGGCGCCTCCATCGCCTTCCTGAAGTACAACTTCAACCCGGCCCGCACGTTCATGGGGGATGGCGGCTCGATGTTCCTGGGCTTCATGCTGGCGGGCATCGCCATCAGCGGCGTGATGAAGAGCGCCGCGGCCGTGGCCATCGTGCTGCCGCTGGTGGTTCTGGCGATCCCCATCCTCGACACCTCGTTCGTGATCCTGAAGCGCCTCAAGCACGGCACCCCCGTGTACTCGGCCGACAAGAGTCACTTCCACCACCGGTTCCTGGCCATCGGCTGGAGCCAGCGGCGCACGGTGCTGGCCATCTACGCATGGACCGGGCTGATGTGCGCCCTCGCCCTGGCCATGCGGTTCGTGCCGTACACCGACGGCCACGGCGACTGGAACGCCGGCTGGACCGCCCTGCTGGCGGCCATCGCTGCCCTGGGCCTGGCCGGTGCGGTGTACCTGGTGTACGTGCTGGAGATCCTGAAGTGGCGCAGCGAGCCCGTGGTGCAGATCGTGCGCCGCAGGCGCGCCGCGGGCGACGAGGTGGCCGCCGGCAAGCGCTAGGTCTTTTTCCCGGGAACGCGGGACGCCTGTCACCCCCCAAACCCGCACGGTTTGCGGGGCGGGCACCGGGGCGATGGGTATGCTCCCGCCGTTGCCGCGGACTCCCGCGGCGAAGGTTCCACGCCCGGAGGGAAGAGCATCATCTCAGCTGCCCCTGGCCAGGCTGCAGACCACCTCGCGCCTGCGCCTGCCTCGAAGGAGGCCCCGCGCCGCGTGACGATCGCCGCCACCGCGGCAAGCCTGCTGGCTTGCCTCGTGGCGCTGCCGCTCATCCTTGCGCTGGGTGGTCCGCTGAACGGCTGGGTGCTGGGTACGGCGCTCTGGATCGCCAACTGGGCCGTGCAGCTGACCACCGCCAAGCACGCGATGAAGATGGGGCAGACGGCCGCCGTGGGCGTGACCGGCATCTCCTTCATCATCCGCGCCTGGACCGTGGCCGGTGTCCTGTTCATCACGGCCCTGAGGTTCGACGAGACCGTCGCCCTCGTGGGGGCCGCCGTGTTCCTGGCTGCGTTCACCTTCGACCTGCTGGGCCGGGCGATCGCCTTCGGCGCACGCGAGAAGGCGAACGCGCCGGCAGGGGAGGCATCTGAGTGAGGGGCGTCGTTGACCGCCTCAGGTGGTGGCTGCTCGCCGCCCTCGGCATGGTGCTGGCCGGTCCGGCCATGGCATCGGCCGCGGGCGCGTTCGACCCCGCCGAGGAGTTCGAGACTTCAGCCTGGGTGGACATCAACCTGGGCTTCGTCGACCTCAGCATCAACAAGGCCGTCTTCTACATGCTCGTATCGAGCGCCATCATCATCATCTTCGGGATCCTGGTGGTGCGCGGCGGGCTGAAGATGAAGCCGACGAAGTCGCAGAACGTGCTCGAGATCTCGTACGAGTTCGTCGAGAAGCAGATCGCGGGGGTAACCCTGCCGCAGCACGTGTTCAAGAAGTGGTTCCCCTACCTGGCGACGCTGTTCCTCTTCGTCGCCGTGAACAACCTCATCTCATTCATCCCCCTTCCCACGGCCCCGCACACCGACACGTTCAACGTGGTCGGCGACCTGGGGCTGTACGCGGCCACGGCGAACATCAACGTCACCATCGCCCTGGCCCTCATGACGTTCGTGGCCTTCCTCTGGGAGGGCTTCACCACCCACGGTTTCATCGGCTACTTCAAGACGCTGATCCCGCCGGGTTCCAGCAAGGGCATCACGCCCTTCATCTTCGTGCTCGAGTTGCTGTCGCAGATCCTGCGCCTTGTCAGCCTCTCGGTGCGACTGTTCGCAAACATGCTCGC
>CAZIQQ010000100.1:0-6964 GCA_964541555.1 uncultured Bifidobacterium sp.
TCGTGGACGTCGAGCCCGTGGGCGCGTGCATCGACCCCGACCTCATCGAGGAGAAGGTCACCGAGCGCACGAAGGCGATCATCCCGGTGCACATCTTCGGGCACGCGGCGTCGATGACGCCGATCCTCACGACGGCCGCCGAGAACGGCCTGTCGGTCATCGAGGACGCCGCACAGGCGTTCGGATCGGCCGATGGCGAATGGGCCGTGGGCACCATGGGCGACATCGCCACCATCTCGTTCTTCCCCACCAAGAACTTCCCGGGCATCGGCGATGGCGGCATGGTCGTGTGCAGCGACCCCGACCTCGGCAACATGGTGCGGCGCCTGCGGTTCCACGGCTCGGAGGACAAGCAGACCTTCACCGAGGTCGGGTACAACTCGCGGCTCGACGAGATCCAGGCCGCGGCCGTGAACATCTTCCTGCCGCACGTGGACGACTGGAACGAGCGCCGCCGGCAGGTTGCCGACTGGTACCGCGAGGCGGGTCTCGGCCGGTACGTCACGCTCCCCGAGGAGCGCGATGGCGTGCGCCACATCTACCACCTGTACGTGGTGCGGCACCCCGAGCGCGACCGCCTGCGGGACCTCCTGGTGGAGGACGGCATCGGCGCGGTGGTCTACTACGGCAAGCCCATGCACCTCCAGCCGGTGTTCTCCGGCCTCGGCTATTCGAAGGGCGACATGCCCGTGGCCGAGGAATGGGCGGACACCGGCCTCGCGCTGCCGATGCACCCGAACCTCACCCGGGAGCAGGTGGACGAGGTCGTCGCGGCCGTCGGTCGCGCCGTCGAGCGCATCTAGGGCGACCAAGGGGGGGCCCATCCGGGTCTGGGTCGACTGCACCAACTCACCGCACGTGCTGATCTTCCGGCCGCTCATCCGGCGCATGGAGGAGCGCGGCCACGAGGTGGTGGTGACGTCGCGTGACTTCGCCCAGACCATAGGCCTGCTCGACAGGTACGGCATCCCGCACCGGCCCATGGGCGCGCACGGTGGCGGTGGCCTGCGTGGCAAGGCGCGGGCGATGGGCTCGCGTTCGTCGCAGCTGGCGAAGATGGTGCGCGGCGAGCACTTCGACCTGGCGGTGGCGCACGGGAGCACCGACCAGCCCCTTGTGGCGCGCCTCGCGCGCATCCCCCAGGTGACGATGTTCGACTACGAGTTCGCCGCGGCCATGCATCACTCGAACGGCCGCCTGGCCACACGGGTGCTGGTGCCCGACGCCATCCCCGAGCGTGCCCTGGCCCGGTACGGAATCCGCTCGCCGAAGCTCATCCGGTACCCGGGCCTCAAGGAGGAGTACTACCTCGCCGACTACCCGCCCGACCCGGGGGTGGCGGCTGAGCTCGGGCTGGATCCCGGCAAGGTCATCGTGGTGCTGCGTCCGCCCCCCGAGGTCACCCTGTACCACCGCGGCGCGTCCACCGACCTCTTCGCGCAGGTGGTCGATCACCTCGAGGCCCACGCCGACACCGTCCAGGTGGTGGCGCTGCCGCGCATCGACTCGCAGCGCGAGGCCCTGCGCGAGAGGGGCGTGCTGGTGCCGGAGGTCGCGGTGGACGGCCCGGGACTCATCGCGGCGTCCGACCTGGTGATCAGCGCCGGTGGAACCATGAACCGTGAGGCGGTCGCCCTGGGCGTGCCCGCCTACAGCCCGTTCGCGGGCAGGCTGGGCGCCGTTGACGCCCGCCTCATCGAGGAGGGTCGCCTGCACCGGCTGGAGGATCCGGCCGACCTGGCCCTGGTGCGCCGGGAGCGGTCGGCCACGCCCCCCATGCGCGACCCGGACCTCCTCGTGGACCTCATCCTGGGGGCCGCTGAAACGCGCCGTGCAGGGCGTCGCCGCCGTTCGAATACGATGGACGCACGATGAGCACGGGCATCGGACGCATCGCGTGGCGGGGTTACCTGCATCGCCTGGGGCAGGTCGGGGTGGACCTCGTGCTGGTCGCCCTCGCCTGGTGGCTGGCCTTCGTGGTGCGCTTCGACGGCGACCCTCCCGGCCGGTACGAGCGGCTGTTCCTCATCACGGTCGGCGTGGTGGTGGGCATCAAGATCATCACCTTCATCGCGTTCCGGCTCTATACGCGCTGGTGGCGCTTCACGGGCATCCAGGACCTCGAGCAGATCGTGCTGGCCTGCCTGGTGGCCAGCGGCCTGGTGACCCTGGCGCTGACCCTGTGGCGCCCCGATGGCTTCGAGGCCGTGCCGCGCGGCGTGTTCGCGCTCGACTTCCTCTTCACCGTCGTGCTCATCGGCGGCGTGCGCTTCGTGGTGCGTTCGGTGATGGAGCGCGCATCGCGGGGCGCCGGCGTTGCGAACGGCCGCCCGGTCATCGTGTGCGGGGCGGGGAACGCCGCGAACTCGCTGCTGCGCGACATGCGCGCCAACGCCGCGCTGGCCTACACCCCCGTGGGGCTCGTGGACGACGACCCGCGCAAGAAGGGCCTGCGCGTCGGCGGTGTGAAGGTGCTGGGGTCGCGCGAGGACCTCACCCGGATCCTGCGCGAGACCCGCGCCCGCGAGGTGATCATCGCGATGCCGTCGGCCCCGGGTGCGGTGCGCCGCGACATCGTCGAGCACTGCCGAACGGCAGGCGTGCGGGTCACCACGCTGCCGGGCCTTCCCGAGCTGATGAACGGCGAGGTCTCCGTGCAGAAGCTGCGCGAGGTTCAGGTGGAGGACGTGCTCGGCCGCGCCCCGGTGGAGATCGACATGGCGCGCGTGGCGCGCTACCTGAATGGGCGCCGCGTGCTGGTGACCGGCGCCGGCGGCTCGATCGGGTCCGAGCTCTGCCGGCAGGTGGCCGCCGTGGGCCCCAGCAGCCTGGTCATCGTGGACCACGCCGAGAACAACCTCTTCGAGATCGACCTCGAGCTCCGCGAGCGCGGGCACGCGCCCACACCGGTGGTGGCCGACTGCCGCGACGCCGACCTGATGGAGCACGTGTTCACCGCGCACCGCCCGGAGATCGTCTTCCACGCGGCCGCGTACAAGCACGTGCCGATGATGGAGATCAATCCCATCCAGGCGATCGCCAACAACGCGCTCGCCACCGCCACCCTGGCCGACCTGGCCACGCGCCACCACGTGGAGAGGGTGTGCCTGATCTCCACCGACAAGGCCGTGGAGCCCAAGACCGTGATGGGCGGCACCAAGGCGCTGGCCGAGCGCATCGTCGAGATGCACGGCCGCGATGCCGCCACGCGCTTCGCCGCCGTGCGGTTCGGCAACGTGCTGGGCTCATCCGGTTCGGTGCTGCCGATCTTCCGGCGGCAGATCGCCGCCGGTGGCCCCGTGACCGTCACGCACCCCGACATGACCCGCTACTTCATGACCATCCCCGAAGCCGTGCAGCTGGTGATCGAGGCCACCGGCATCGCCGAGGGGGGCGACGTTTTCGTGCTCGACATGGGCGAGCCGGTGCGCATCATGGACCTCGCGCACAACATGATCCGGCTCTCCGGGATGGAGCCCGGCCGGGACATCCAGGTGGAGGTCACGGGCGTGCGGCCCGGCGAGAAGCTGCACGAGGAGCTGTTCAACCTCGATGAGGAGGTGCGGCCCACGCGCTACGGGGGCATCCTGCGCGCCACGCGTCCGCCCCTCGATCCCGACGTCCTCAGCGCGCGCATCGAGCACCTGCGGGGCGCGGTCGCCACGGGCGACCCCGTCGTGGCATCGGGCGCCCTGTGGTCGACGCTGCGCGCGGGCAGGGACACCGACCCGGTCGGCGAAACAGGGGACGTGCAGGCACGCGACCAGGGGGACGATCGATGACGACGGCTGCGGTGACGGTGCTGACCGGGCCCGACATCCTCCCGGAGGGCTGCGTGCACGTGCACGCCGACGGCCTTCTCTCGCGCGTGCGGCGCACGTGCACGGACCACAAGGCGGACGCCTACTGCGTGGGGCGCCGCGCCGATGGGGAAGGCCTGGTGTACTGGTGCCCCGAGGGGCGCCACCACCTGTCGTCGAACCGGCGCTGATGTAACGGGCCCCCGCGGCCCGGGTATAACGTTCGCTTATGGACCTGCGACAGCTGCTGACGTTCCGCACCGTGGTGGACAAGGGCTCGTTCTCGCATGCCGCCGAGGAGCTCGGCATCTCGCAGCCCGCGGTGTCGTTCCAGATACGTGCGCTCGAGGAGCGCATCGGGCAGCGCCTGCTCGACCGCAGCGGACGCCGCGTCACCCTCACCGACGCCGGCCGGGTGGTGGACTCCCACGCCCGGCGCATGCTGGCGCTTGAGGATGAGCTGCTGCGCGACGTGGCAGGGCTGAGCGACCACCTGTCGGGCCCGCTGGTGCTCGGTTCGTCCACCGGCCCCGGCGAGTTGCTGCTGCCGCACCTGCTGGGCGGCTTCAAGCGCGAGAACCCCGATGTCGAGGTGTCGCTGGTGGTGCAGGACACCCAGACGGTGTGCGACCGGGTGCTGGACGACGAGATCGAGCTCGGGGTGGTGGGCGCGGCGCGGCCGCACCGCGGCCTGGTGTTCGAGCCATTCGTGCGCGACGAGCTGGTGGTCATCTGCCCGCCCGGTCACGCCCTCGCGAAGAAGAAGCGCATCTCCCTCGCCGACCTGGCCAGCCAGCCGATCATCCTGCAGCAGAGGGGCTCGGGCGTGCGCGCGGTGCTGGAGGCCGCATTCCGCGCGTCGGGGTTCCGCATGCGCGACCTCGACGTGACCCTCGAGCTCGGCCTGCAGCAGTCGGTGCGCGTCGCCGTGCTGGATGGGCTGGGCATCACCGTGATCTCGCGCCTGGCCGTGGACCGCGACCTCGCCGAGGGCCGGCTGGTGGCCGTGGAGGTCGAGGGCGCGGTACTGGCGCGTGACTTCTCGCTGGTGCGGCACGCCGGGCGCACGCCCAGTCGCGTGAGCGAGGGCTTCGTCGCGTATGCCGGCGAGCACCTGGGCGACCTCGTTCCCCCGGCTGGCGGCCCGGCCGTGCCCGCGGAGCCCGGGGAGTCGTGAGCGGCCCCGACGCGACCTGCGACGTGCTGGTGGTGGGCTCTGGTGGCGCGGGCATGAGCGCGGCCGTGGCCGCCCGCGAAGCCGGGGCATCGGTGGTGGTCATCACCAAGTCGGCGCTCGGGGCATCCAACACCGGCAGGGCGCAGGGTGGAATCCAGGCGGCGGTGGGGGCGGATGACTCCACGGCGGATCACCTCGAGGACACCTTCGCGGCCGGCCACGAGCACGCCGATCCGGCGCTGGTGCGCACGCTCGTGGAGGGCGGGCCCGATGCCATCGCGTGGCTTGCCTCCATCGGCGTGCCATTCACGCGTGACGACGGCCGGCTGCGCATCATCCGCTGCGGTGGCGCGCGCAGGCCGCGGCTGCTGCAGGCCGGCGAGCGCACGGGTGCCGAGATGGTGCAGGCCCTGCGGTCGGCCGTGCGGGACAGCGGCGCCGACGTGCGGGAGTCGACATCCCTCGAGGCCCTGGAGCCGGTGGACGGCGGGTGGCGGGCGACCACGCGGGCGAAGGACGGCTCGCAGTCAGCCATGATCGCGCGCGCCGTGGTGCTCGCCGCCGGCGGTGGCCTCGGCGGCGAGGCCGCGCGCATCGGCGAGAAGTCGACCAACCACCCCGACGCCACGCCCGAGGTGCTGGAGATGGCGCTCGCCCTGGGTGCCGCGGGGCGCGACCTCGATTCGTGGCAGCGCCACCCCACGGGCGCCATCTGGCCGGCCGGCCTCGCGGGCTACGCGCTGCCCGAGACCACCCGCTCGTACGGGGCCACGCTGCACGACGCCGCGGGCGAGAGGTTCGTCGACGAGCTGGCCCCGCGCGACGTGGTGGCGGATGCCATCATCCGCGTCGTCGCCGAGGGGCGTGGAGCAGCCGCGCCCGATGGCACGATGGGCGCCTGGCTCGACACGACGGCCATCGACCGGGAGCATGGCCCCGGCTTCACGGCAGATCGTCTTGCGTACGTGCACAACCGGTATCTGAAGCAGGGGGTCGACATCACCAAGGAGCGCGTCCTCGTGTATCCGGTGCTCCACTACCGGAACGGCGGCCTCGTCATCGACGATCACGGCCGCACCACGCTGCCGGGCGTCTACGCCGCGGGCGAGATCACCGGGGGGGTGCACGGCACCAACCGCCTCATGGGCAACTCGCTGCTCGACACCGTGGTGTTCGGGCGCATCGCCGGATCGGCTGCGGCCGGGGAGGCCCTGGCATGAGCCGCGCCGCCGACTTCCTCACCCTGCCCGGTCGCCCCGAGAAGCCGCGGCAGTTCGGGCTGACCCACGTGATCGACAAGGGCATGTCGCTGCGGCAGGTCGAGGACCTCTTCGAGTCGTGCGGCGACTACATCGACATCGTGAAGCTGGGCTGGGGCACCGCCTACGTGATGCAGAACCTCCGCGAGAAGGTGAGGCTCTACGAGTCGCTGGGCGTGGCCACGGTGATCGGCGGCACGTTCTGGGAGACCTGTCTGGTGCAGGGCAAGCTGGAGGAGTGGAAGGACTTCGTGGGCGGCCTGGGCCTGCGCCACGTGGAGGTATCCGACGGCACCATCGAGCTGCCGCACGAGAAGAAGCTCGAGTACATCGAGGAGTACGCCCAGGACTTCACGGTGCTCTCGGAGGTCGGCTCGAAGGACAACGACGTGGTGATCGCCCCCTATCGCTGGGTGGAGATGATCGAGGCCGAGCTGCGCGCCGGCGCCTGGAAGGTCATCACCGAAGCGCGCGAGAGCGGCACCGCGGGCGTGTTCCGCGGTGACGGCGAGGTGCGAATGGGCCTCATCGACGAGATCGTGCACGCCATCGACGCCCACCGGCTCCTGTTCGAGGCACCTCAGAAGGCCCAGCAGGTGTGGTTCGTCCGCACCTTCGGGGCCAACGTGAACCTGGGCAACATCCCGCCGGAGGAGGTCATCGCCCTCGAGACCCTGCGGCTGGGCCTGCGGTCGGACACCCTGTTCACCATGACCCCGATTGGCCAC
>CAZIQQ010000101.1:0-1652 GCA_964541555.1 uncultured Bifidobacterium sp.
CCCGGGGTGGCCACCTGGGGGCCGCTGGTCAGCACCACGCGGGCGCCGTCGGGCAGGCCAAGGCGTCGCTGGGCGCGCAGGAGGCAGCGCTCGACGAGCGCATCGATGGGCTCGTCGGGGCGCTGGTGAAGCGGCTCGGGGATGACGCCCCACTCGAGGGCCAGCTGACGCGCCACCTCGGCATCACTGCAGAGCGCGAGGATCGGGCGCCGCGGGCGGAATCGTGCAGCCGCCCGGGCGGATCCCCCGGTCTCGGTGGGGATGACCAGGGCCTCGGCCTTGATCTCGCGGGCCAGCAGCACGGCTGCGCGCATGACCGACTCGGCCGTGGTGCGGCCGTCGCCTCGCGCACCGCCGCCCTCGACCACCAGGGGGGTGATGCCGTCCTGCGCGTCCAGCGCGATGGCCGCCATCTGCTGGATGGTCTCGACCGGGTACTTCCCCACCGCGGTCTCGCCCGACAGCATCACGCACGAGGTGCCGTCGATCACGGCATTCGCGACGTCGGACGCCTCGGCGCGCGTGGGCTCGGGCGTGTCGATCATCGACTCGAGCATCTGGGTGGCCGTGATCACCATGCGTCCACGATCGTTGGCCGCCTGGATGATGCGCTTCTGCAGCAGCGGCACGCGCGACACCCCGGCCTCGACCCCCAGGTCGCCGCGGGCCACCATGACCGCATCGGCGGCGTCGACGATCTCCTCGAGGTGGTCGATGGCCGCCAGGGTCTCGATCTTCGCGATGATGCGCGCCGACGAGCCAAGGATCTCGCCGCGCAGCTCGCGGATGTCATCCGCGCCGTTCACGAATGACAGCGCGATGAAGTCGGCGCCGGCATCGAGCGCCGTCTTGACGTCGGCACGGTCCTTGTCGGTGAGGGCCATGCGCCCCACCTGCGCGTGGGTGAGGAAGGCCCCCTTGCGGGGAAGCGCCGTGCCCGGGATGACGCAGGTGCCCACCAGGGCGCCCTTCGCGCGCTGGGCGATGGCGATGCGCGGCGCGCCGTCGCCGATGACCAGCTCCGACGTTCCGGGTTCCGCCGCGTCGACGACCCCCGGCCAGTCGACCACCAGTGCGCCCGTGGCCCCCTTGGCCCGCGGATCGCCCACGATGCGCACCTGGTCGCCCTCGTCGAGATCTGCGCGGCGAGAGGCCTCGTGCAGGCGGATCTTCGGGCCCTGCAGGTCGAACATGATGGCCACGTGGCGCCCGGCGGTGGCCGCCGCGTCGCGCGCCTGCCACGCCCTGCGGATGAAGTCCTCACGCGATCCGTGGGAGCAGTTGACCCTCACGCCATCCACGCCGGCGCGGATCATCGCGACCAGCGTTGCCTGGTCGTCGGTGGACGGCCCGAGGGTCGCCACGATCTTGGTGCGCCTGAGCGTGCTCATGGGGGGCGGGATGCTAGTCCCGCACGGTGAGACACGCGTTGCAGCGGGGCAAACGCCCTAGGCGAACTTCGCCGCCGCCAGGCTGGTGCCCGAGTGCGCGGGCGCACCGCCGTTGGGCTCGACCGAGATATCCACCGCCGCGTAGTCGGCCGGAGCCGGCAGCGGCAGGGTGAGGTCGACATCGCGCGATGACGGCGTGAACGACCCCACGGAGGTCATCTCGGTGGATCCCTTCTCGAGCACCCACACCTCGTAGTGGTG
>CAZIQQ010000101.1:1752-6844 GCA_964541555.1 uncultured Bifidobacterium sp.
TCGCCCAGGCCGGGCGGCGGCGCCACCCGGGGCAGCGCGCCGTCGAGGGCCCTCATGGTCTCTTCGTCTCGTGGGGTCATGTCATCTCTGCTCATCGGCCTACGCCTCCAGCCCGAGCTGAACTGCGACGTCCCGCATGCGATCGAGTGCGAGGCGCATGCGGCTCTTCACCGTTCCAAGCGGTACTTCGAGGTGCTGGGCGATCTCGGATTGCGACAACCCGTCGAAGTACGCCAATTGCAGCACGTCGAACTGCGCAGGTGGGAGCTTTGCCATCGCCTGCGCCACCTGAACGGCCGCGTCGGCGTCGGCCACCACGTCGGCGGTATCCGGTGCCGAGCCCCTCTCGGGCAGGTCGTCGCTGGGCACCGGTCGGCGCCCGTGCGCCCTCACGGCGTCGAGCGCGCGGTTGCGCGCGATGGCGCACAGCCACGTGGCCGCCCGCGACCTGGAGGGGTCGAACGTGCCGGCCGACCTCCACACCGCCATGAAGGCGTCCTGCGTGCACTCCTCGGCCGCCTGCGCATCGCGGGTGATGCGGTACGCGATGGAGTGCACCATGCGGCCGTAGCGGTCGTAAAGCCGACCCAGCGCCGCCTGGTCGCCCCCCGCGATCGCAGCGACCTCCGCCGCATCTGCCTCGGCGGGATCCACCATGTCGAGAGGATCGACGACCACCCGGTCATCGTAGAGCGTGCGTGACCGGGCCCGGCGCGCGGCCGTCGCGGTGAAGCTGACCGGGACGGCCGGCGCGCCGGTGCTCATCACTACTTGGCCGGCGGGATCAGCACGCCATTGATGACGTGGATGACACCGTTGGTGGCCATGATGTCGGTCTTGGTGACGGTGGCGTTGTTCACCTTCACGGCCTTGCCCTTGACCGTGATCTTCACGGTGCTGCCCTCGACGGTCTTCACCGACTTGCCGTTGAGCGTGACCACCTTCGACGCCGGCACCTTGCCGGGGATGACGTGGTAGGTCAGCACGGCCCGCAGCTTGTCGGGGTCGGCCTTCAGCGCCGCCAGGGTGGCCGCGGGAACCTTCTTGAACGCCGCGTTGGTGGGCGCCAGCACCGTGAACGGGCCCTTGCCCGACAGCGTCTTCACCAGGCCGGCCTCCTTCACCAGCGAGACCAGCGTGGAGAACTGCGGGTTCGACGCGGCGATCTGCACGATGTTCTGCGTGGGCTTCGCCGGCATGGGCGAGTGCTGCGCCATCGCGGGCGCTGCCGTGATTGCAGCGGCGGCGGCAACGGCGCCGAGGGCGGGAAGAAGTCGGGTGCGGCTGGTCATCGGTCGTACTCCTACGGTCGGGGCCCGACGTCGTCGAGCCATTCGACCGTTGTACGACCGGCAACGCCGATCGGATCACTTCCTAGGGACGCACTGCCCCGACGTAGTTCCCCAGCCGCGTCGAGAGCGCCTGCACGCGCACGAACTCACCGGTACGGGGCGCGTGGATGAAGTTGCCGCCGCCGATGTACACGCCCATGTGACCGAGGTTGCTGAAGAACACCATGTCCCCGGGTGCCAGCTGGTCGAACGGCACCTTGGGGTAGGCCGCCCAGAGGTCCCACGTGGTGCGCGGCGTCTGCTTGCCGATCTTCTTGTACGCGAACATCGTGAGGCCTGAGCAGTCGAAGCCCGCCGGCGTGGATCCGCCCCAGAGGTACGGCACTCCCACGTACTGCATGAGCACAGGAACGACTGCGGCATTCGCCGCAGGAGACGGCAGCGGGGCCGTCGAGCCCGCGATGCCACGCAGCTTGATGCCGATCTTCGCGAGGAAGGCGCCGTCCACCAGGCCGTTCGGCGGCAGGCCCATCTTCAGCTGCAGGCGGCGCGTTGCCTGCTCGGTGGCCTTGTCGAAACGACCGGTCACCTTGATGCGCTGGCCCTTGGCACGCAGGCGCTGCTGGAACTGCTTCACGAACGACGCCTGCGTCTTCGGACCGATGAGCGACACCGGAACAGGCGGAGTGGCCGGGGTGGCGGGGGCGCCCGCAGCAGGCGCAGGAGCCTGCGAGGGCAGGGGCGCCGTGGAGGTGCCGTTGCCCGGAAGGGACTCGGGCAGCGGCGACGCGGAGAGCGTGCCGGCCACCGCGAGCGGTAGCGACAGGCCGATGAGGATCGTTGCGGCGCGGGAGCGCACGAAGGGCATCCTCACGGTGTGGCGTGTCGCGATAACGGGGCTCCTGCTCGCTTACGGGGTCTGCGTGCCGGCGCGGGTGCTCAGCGCCTTTGGTGACTCACACGCTGGGGTCAACCTAGGCAGGCCCCCGCCCGGGCGCAACGCCTATCGGTGCCTCTTTACATTCCCGAACCGGGTGCCTGAGGCCGTATCCCCCATGCCCATGGGCGATACGGCCGGGACATCCCGCCCAGACCCGTTACAGGCGGAAATACGCTCTGAGCGGGATAATCGCCCGAAGCGACCTAGAGAACCGTGACCGCCTGGTCGTACTCGAGGCGCGGCAGCCGCGGGAACCAGGCATCGGTTCCGGGCATTCCGAAGTTCACCACCAGCACCGATGCGTGGCGGCCGTCGGGGAAGAACTCGGCGTCCATCGCCGGGTAGTCGAACCCGCTCATGGGCCCCGCGGCAAGCCCCAGCGCGCGCACGGCGATGATGAAGTAGGCCGCCTGCAGCGTGGCGTTGAACTTCGCCATCTCGGCGCGCCCCTCCATCTGCGCGTAGGCCTCGCGCTGCTCGGCACGGGCCGGGAACAGCTGCGGCACGAACTCGTGGAAGTCGAGGTCGGCGGCCAACAGGGCGGTCATCGGCGCGGTGCGGGTCTTCGCCCTGTTGCCCTCGGCCAGGTGCGCCACCGCGCGCTCGCGGGCCTCGGGCGAGCGCAGGTAGATGATGCGCATCGGATTGGTGTTGCCCGACGTGGGCGCCCACTTCATGAGATCCCAGATGGCCTTCAGCTGGTCATCCGTGACCGGCTCGTCGGTGAAGGTGTTCGCGCTCCGGGCCTCGAGGAACAAGAGATCCTGGGCGTCGCGGCTGAGTGGCATGTCGTTCATGCCTAACCGACCTTCGTGACGACCGGCGGCACCCACGTCGACTGCGTCGACCCATTGGGAGGCGGCAGGATGGACGGCGCCGTGTTGCTGCCCGGCGTCGGGTAGTAGATGCGCAGCAGCGGCCTGATGTTGACGGGCATGCCCGCCTTGCCGTACACCTGCTGGTAGTACGCCTGCGACGGCGACGGCAGCCAGTTGGTGGCCGGCGCGCCCGCGGGCAGCGCGGGCCCGATCCACAGGGTCACCGAGCCGTCTGCGTTCTTCTTCAGCTGACCTGACGTGATCTGCTGCGAGCCCAGCTGCGACACCGGCTGGATGGGACCCCACTGCAGGGCTCCCGACCCGGCCTGCACATCGACCATGTTGGTCGGCGTGCCGGTGGGGCCCTGGATCGGGACGTTCCCCGACGAGAGCTCCTGCTGCCAGTTGGCCGACACCTTGAAGGTGTAGGTGGCCGTGGACCCCGAGCCCGACACCGTGGGCGTGGTGGCCACGTAGTAGGGCGTGTTGGCCGTGAACCCGTACGCGCTGGCCCCCGTGCCGAAGAAGATCGGCGTGCTGGCCTCGGGTGCGCCGCCCCAGGTGGGCAGGCTCACCGTGATGGTGTCGGCCGAGGCGTTCACCGAGACCACCGTCTGGTTGGCCTGCGAGTACGCCAGGTTCAGCACGCTGGCCTGCGTGATGTACGGCGCCTTCGACTGGGTGGGGTCGGTCTGGTACACGTGCACCGACCAGAAGCCCTTCGGGTTGCCCGACGAGTCGTTGACCGTGGGCGGGATGCTCCCGTTGGAGGGCACGGGGCTACCGGCGGCCGGCGGCGGCGTGAAGGTCATGGAGTAGGTGCTGTCGCCCACCATCTGCGTGGCGGTGGTGCCCGCGGTCTGGTTGATCTGCGCATACACGGCGTCGAGCGGCACGTTGGCCGATCCGCCCTCCTGCACGATCACGGCACGGAAGGCGTACCCCAGCAGGTTGTTGGGGTAGGTGCCGATGTTGTCGTTGAGGAAGCTCCAGTAGTTGGTGGCGGCAGACGCCCCAACCACGGTGGAGAGGTCGGTGATTCCGGCGTCACCCTTCTCATACCCCGCCTGCAGGGCGTTCAGCTGGGCCGTGCCCCAGTTGCGCGGCAGCTTCCAGCCCTGCGCCGTGAGCCCGAGCGGCTTCAGCAGCCTGAGCTGGCGCTCCTGCCCGAAGGACGGGTTCTGGTACAGCTTCCTCGCGTTCGCCTGCGGCACCACCCAGGCGGGCAGCGCCTTGAGGGGCGTGTTGCCGATGCCGGTGGTGCGCGAGGGCATGGGGCTCTGGGCGAGCGACTGCCCCAGCTGCGCCATGAAGGCGGTGGCCTGCACCGGTGCGTTGGCCCACTTCTGCGAACGCTGGATCTGTGCCTGGTCGGGCGGGTACGACGTGGTCTTGGGGTAGATGGGCCGGTACCCGTTGCGCTGGTACTGCACCAGCGTGTTCAGCGCGAAGCGCTTCACCACGCGCTGGTCGACCGAGTTCACCGACGCCGGGTTGCTGGGGTCAACCAGCGAGTCGGCGCGGATGCGGATGAGCATCCAGCCCAGGGCGGTGTCCTGCGCGAGCACGCGGAAGGTCTTCCCCCCGATGCGCGCGGTGCGCTTCTTCGCGTACTGCGAGGTGGGGCCCACCAGCAGGTAGGTCTGGCGCGTGCGCGAGGGAGTGGTGCGCGTGCCGATGCTGCCCGTGGAGTTGATGAACGAGTCGAGCACGTTCACCACGTAGTAGCTCTGCGCCGACGGCGGCACGGTGAGCACCAGCTCCTTGGTCAAGCCGTTCGCGCTCGAGGGATACCAACGCCCGCTGAGGTCGAGCATGGCGTTGAGGTACAGCACCGATGCATCGCCGGCATTGGTGGCCAGGTTGTTCCAGGCCGCCGCCTGCGTGCCCTTGCCGCCCAGCATGTTCACGGGCGCAGTGCGCAGCGCGTTGTACTTGAGGAAGCGGTAGACGAACTCGGGTGCGACACCCCAGGTGTAGGCGTCGGCGGCGAGTTCCTCGATGGCAGCCGGGTTGGTCAGCGGCGACGGCGGCCCCTTGGG
>CAZIQQ010000102.1:0-5412 GCA_964541555.1 uncultured Bifidobacterium sp.
ACGACGACGGCCCCGCGCATCCTGCGCGGTGGCGGATCGTTCCAGACCGACCTCAGGTCGGCCGTAAATGGGCTTCTCGACGCTCGCACGCGTCGCATGGGCCGCGTCCGCTTCTTCTCGAAGGCAGCGTTCATGCTGCTGTGGACCGCGGCCTCGTACGCCTATCTGGTCTTCTTCGCCGGCAGCTGGTGGCAGGCCGGGCTCGGCTGCCTGTCGCTGGCATTCGCGCTGAGCGGGGTGGCCTTCTCGATCCAGCACGATGCCAACCACGGCGCCCTGGGGCGCAAGTGGCGCCCGCTCGGGCTGACGCTCGACCTGCTGATGGGCACCTCGTCGTACCTGTGGCGCGAGCGCCACAACCACGCGCACCACACGTACACCAACGTGGTGGACAAGGACGGCGACATCGAGCAGATGCCGCTGGCCCGTTTCGCGCCCGACCAGCCCCGGCATCCCTGGCACCAGTTCCAGCACATCTACATGTTCGTGCTCTACGGGTTCTATGCCCCGCGCCAGGCGCTGATGGGCGACTTCTCGATGCTGCTGCGCGGCCCCAACGCCCATGTGCCGCTGCAGCGCCCCCGCGGGGCCGATCTGTGGCAGCTGGTGGTCTCGAAGGTCATCTTCTTTGGGCTCTTCCTCCTGCTGCCCATGTTCTTCCAGCCCTGGTGGGGCGTGATCCTGGGCGCCTTCGTCACCCTCTGGATCATGGGGATCATCCTCGCGGTGGTCTTCCAGCTGGCGCACTGCGTGGAGGAGGCCGACTTCACCACCGAGGCCCGCATGATGGTGGAGGCCGAGAAGGATGGACCGCGCGAGTGGGCACGCCACCAGGTGGAGCACACCGTCGACTTCGCGAGGTCGAGCCGCCTGCTCAACTGGTACCTGGGCGGCCTGAACTTCCAGGTCGAGCACCACCTGCTGCCGCAGGTGTGCCACGTGCACTACCGCCAGATCTCGCCCATCGTCGAGGACCTCTGCCGCGAGCACGGCATCAGGTACAGCGCGAACGAGACCTTGTGGAGCGCGCTGCAGTCGCACGCCCGGTGGCTGAAGCGCATGGGCGAGGCCCCGATGGGCCCGCTACCCGCCTGACCTGCGGGGCACGCCCACCAGGAACATCTCCACCAGGCGCCGCGGCGCGTTGGTGAGCATCGGGAAGAGGAACGCCCGTGCGGGCAACCGCACGGTGCGCTTCCCCTTCTCGACGGCCTTCACGGTCTTGCGGGCCACCTTCGTCACGTCGGCGTCGGCGAGCAGCAGCAACTTGTAGAACCGCCGGAACGACGCCCGGGTGGGTGGGTACGACAGCACCGAGTCGGCCATGTCCGTGGGGGTGATGAGGCCGGTCTCCACCACGGTGAGGCCGATGGGCAGGCCCTTCATCTCGAGCCTGATGCCGGCCGTCATGTGGGTGACGAACGACTTCGTGGCGCCGTACACCGAGATACCGGGGAACGTGCCCGTGCCGGCCAGCGACGACACCTGCACCACGTGGCCGCCGCCGCGCTCGATCATGCCGGGCAGTACCTGGCGCGTGAGCTCGGCAACCGTTATGGCGTTCAGCTGCACCATGCGCTCGATGTCGGTCATCGGCATGTCCATGAACGACCCGGTGAGGTCGATGCCTGCGTTGTTCACCAGCAAGTCCACCGGCCCGTGCGCGGCCTCGATGCGGGCGATCAGCCCATCCACCTGATCGCGATCGGCCAGGTCGGCCGGCATGGCGTTGCCGCCCGTGCGCGCGGCCACGCCCTCCAACGCTTCCACGCTGCGCGCCAGCAGGGTGAGGCGCGCGCCCCTCGCCGCGAACTCGTCGGCCAGCGCGGCGCCCACGCCACGCGACGCGCCGGTGATGACCACGTGCCTGCCGTCAAGATCCATGCCTGCTCCTGGTGAGGGGGTAATCGAGGCCACGCTACCGCCGCCTCTGGGTGCCGAGGTTCTTCAACGGCTCTTACGGAGGTCTTAGGCACGGGTGGTGCACTGGTTCACCACACGAACGGAGGTGCATGGGATGGATCACGGAATGCGTGACCAGATGATGGGCGGCGGCCGTGGTGGCCATGGTGGCGGCGGAGGATGGGGCGGCATGGACCACGGCCTGTCGAGCGGCTTCGGCTGGTGGTTCGGCATCTGCCTCACGCTCATGGCCATCGCGCTCATCACGCTGACGGTGTTCGCCATCATCGCGTGGTTCCGCAGGCGCAACGGCGCACCAAGCCCCTCGGGCGAGACCGGGGCCAAGGGCGTGCTCGACCAGCGCCTGGCCACCGGCGAGATCGGCCCCGACGACTACACGCGTCGCCTGGACGTCCTGCGGTCGTCCGAGATGCCGACCCAGCCCGGCTGACGCATTCGCCGCGCCTGCCCCGGCCGTCAGGTGCGGGGCAGGCGCACCGTCACCCGCAGGCCCGACCGGCCGTCGCTGTCGCCCAGGGCCACGGTGCCGCCAGCGCCCTCCACGAGGCGCCGCACGATCGGCAGGCCCAGCCCGGTGCCCGCCCCCGGTCGCGACGTCGGCGCCCGCCAGAAGCGGTCGAACGCGTGCTGCTTGTCGTCGTCGGTCATCCCCGGGCCATCGTCCGACACCTCGATGAGCACATCCGGGCCCGATGCCACAGCGCGCACATCAACCGCGCCGCCGTCGCGGCAGGCCTCGACGGCGTTGTCGATGAGGTTGTCCACCACCTGTTCCAGCACCCCGTCCGGCATGCGGGCGATGAGACCGGCGGCGATGTCAGCCTGCAGCGCCACCCCCGACTCGGCCGCCAGGTCGGTCCAGGCGTCGGTGCGCTCGCGAAGCGCCTGCGAGATGTCCACGCGCACCACCGGGGCATCGCCGCGCTCGGCGCGGGCGAGCGCGAGCAGGCTGTCCACCATCCGCGACAGCCTGTCGACCTCGGCGATGGCGGCGTCGGCGTCTGCCTGCCCCGCGGCCCCCGCGGCGGCCCCCAGGTTCTCGATGCGCAGCCGCATCGCCGTGAGCGGCGTGCGCAGCTGGTGCGATGCGTCGGCGACGAAGGCCTCCTGCGCGCCCACGAGGTCCTCGAGCTGGGCGACGGTCAGGTTGAAGCGGCGGGCGAGGGCGCGCACCTCGGGCGGGCCGTCATCCTCGGGCACGCGCGTCGACAGCTCGCCGGCGCCGACCGCGGCGGCGCCCTGCTCGAGCCGCGCGATGGGCCGCGACACCCAGCGTGCGATGAGCCAGCCGATCAGCGCCACGGCGGCAAGGGTGACCACCGCCACCGCGGCCAGCAGCATCCAGTACCGCAGGGCCCGCTGGTTCACCTCGGACGCCGGATACGTGATGCGCACCGATCCGTACACGCGGCCGCCGGCCGCCACGGGCACGGCGACGAACAGCAGGTCCGTGCCGAGGGTCTGCGAATAGCGACTGCCGGTGGCCACCGTGCCGCCGAGTGCCGACTGCACCTCGGGGCGGGTTCGCAGCGACCGGTCGCCCGGCCCCGGGGGATCGGTGTCGGTGATCACCGTGCCCGTGGGGCCCGTCACCGCCACCCGCGCGCCGGTCTCGGCCGCGTAGCGGTCGACCACCGCGGCAACTGCGGCCTCGGGCACCGATCCCGGCGCCCGAAGCTCATCCTCCACCAGCGATGCCACCACCCCGGCATCGCGCTCCATGCGCAGCAGGAGGTCCTGCTCCAGGCCGCGCTTGTGGGTGATGCCCAGCGGCACCATCAGCACCACCAGCACCACGATCGTGAGGGCCAGGTACCCCGCGACCAGGCGTCGCGTCATGCGGCAGGAGCCCCGAGGCGGAAGCCCACGCCGCGCACGGTCTCGACCCATGCCGGGTCCCCCAGCTTGCGCCGCAGCGACGACACATGGACGTCGATGGCCTTGGTCTGCACGGCCCAGGTGGTGCCCCACAGCCGGCGCAGGAGGTCGTCGCGGCTCACCACCGCGCCGGGGTCGGCCATGAGCATGGAGAGGATCTCGAACTCGCGCGGGGTCAGGTGCAGTTCGTCGTCGCCCATGGTCACGCGGTGCGTGCGCGTGCTCATCACCAGCCGGCCGGCGCGAAGTTCATCGGGCCCATCGGCGTCGTCGGCGGAATCCCCCACCCGGCGCATCACCGCGTTGATACGCGCCACGAGTTCCCGCAGGCCGAACGGCTTCACCACGTAGTCGTCGGCGCCGATCTCCAGCCCCACCACGCGGTCGACCTCCTCGCCGCGGGCAGTCAGCATGATGATGGGCACCCGGCCGCGTGCGCGCATCTCGCGCGCCACCGCGTAGCCGTCCATGTCGGGCAGGCGCAGGTCGAGCAGCACGAGGTCGGGCTCGGGCGCCGCCAGGGCATCCGCGCCGGTGGCCACGCGCTCCACGTCGAATCCCTCGCGGCGCAGGCCGTCGGCCAGGGGGGTCGCGATGGAGTCCTCGTCCTCGACCACGAGAAGCCTCATGGCCCCAGTATCGCGATCAGCGAGGAGGCTCCGCCGGTCTTGGGCGAATCCTTACCAAAGCCTGGACCGGCCCCGGAGCATCCATCACCCCCGCCCCACATG
Organism: uncultured Bifidobacterium sp.; assembly: GCA_964541555.1. GTDB lineage: Bacteria > Actinomycetota > Thermoleophilia > Miltoncostaeales > Miltoncostaeaceae > SYFI01. The sequence continues at coordinate 4,533 of CAZIQQ010000102.1, forward strand.
GCCCCCTTAGGTTGGGTGACGTCATCACCACCACCCGAGGACGGCTTTCATGAACAAGAGGGGTATCGCAATCGTCAGCGTGATGTTCGGGCTCTTCGCTCTCAGCTTCGGCGTTCTGGGCGTGCGCGCCCTCACCCTGGGGCCCGACGCCGCACAGCCGACGGAGACCGAACTGGCGGCCCGCGAGACGGCCGCCAACACCCTCGAGCAGAAGATCGCGGCGGCGAAGGCCGACGTTCCCCCGGCACTGCCGGCGGTGCCCGGGCGCGCAGGTGCCGCTCAGTCGTCGTCCACGGCCATGCGCCAGCCCGCGCAGGCCGCCTACGTCGACGACGACGAGAAGTACGAGGAGGGCGAGGAGTACGCAGAGGGCGAGGAGTACGCAGAGGGCGAGGAATACGAGGACGAGGAATACGAGGAGGGCGACCGTGACGACGACTGACCGCAGCAGGCGCAGGGTGCGATGGGCGGCGATCGGCGGCACGGTGCTGGCCGGGGCCGGGGTTGCGGTGGGAATCGCCGCCGACCCATTCCCGGCGAGCCAGCGCCCGAAGGACCCCGCGGTGGCGGCGCTGGAGGTGCGCGAGAAGGCGCTCACGGCAGAGGCCAGGCGGGTCAACGCGGTCAACGCCGAGCGCTGGGCCACGTACCGCACCCAGCTGTCCGCCCGGCAGCGGGAGATCTCGCAGGTGAATGCGGCCAACGCGGCCTCTCTGAGCCAGTCGTACTCCAGCGCATCCCAGGCCGCCTACGTGCAGAGCGCGCCCGTGGCGTCGTCGAGCTCGTCATGACCCTGCGCCGCGAGTTCCGCGCGATGGGCACCGACGTGCTGCTGGTGCTGGATGCCGGGTGCGATGCCGAGGGCGCAGCCGCCCTCGAC
>CAZIQQ010000102.1:5512-6839 GCA_964541555.1 uncultured Bifidobacterium sp.
CCAGACGACGCACCCGCAGCCGGACCGGCCCGACCTGCGGGGGCACCGGTGCAGGTGGACGCCCGCACCGGGCGCGTGACCCTGGGCCCGGGCACGGGCATCGACATGGGCGGCATCGCCAAGGGCTGGGCCGCCGACCGCGTGGCCGACATTCTGGGCATGCACGGGCCGTGCCTGGTGAGCATGGGTGGCGATGTCGCGGTGCGCGGCCTGCACAACGACCAGCCGTGGCCCATCGAGGTGGCGCACGGCGACATATCCAAGGTCATCGGCCTCCGCCGCGGGGGGCTCGCGACATCGGGCACCGACCGCCGGCGCTGGCGGCGCGACGGGCACGAGATGCACCACCTGATTGATCCGGCGACCGGGCGACCGGCGATAACCGACCTGGTGCGCGTGACGGCCATCGGCGACGACGCCGCGGGCGCAGAGGCCTGGGCCACGGCGCTGCTGCTGGCCGGCCGCGACCGCGCCCGGGCCGAGGCGGATGCCCTCGGCATCACGGCCGTGCTCGTGGGCGCGGACGGCACCACCACGACAACGGGGGACCTCGCATGGGCATCCTGAGCGAACTGGGCAACGTGCCCTTCTGGTGGCTGGTGTCGCGGGCATCGGGCATCGTGGGCTACCTGCTCATCACCGCGAGCATGGTGTCGGGCGTGGTGCTTCACACCCGCCTGGTGCAGCGGCTGGCATCGCCCGTGGCCCGCATGGAGTGGCACAAGGTGCTGGCCCTCCTGGGCCTCGTGATGGTGGCCCTGCACGGGGTGGCCCTGGTGATGGACGGCTACGTCACCATCACCTGGCTCGACCTGTTCGTGCCGGGCGGCACCGAGTACAGGCCGCTGTGGGTTTCGGTGGGCGTGCTGTCGATGTGGCTGATGGTCATGGTCTCGGTCACCGCCATGTGGAGGAAGCACATGGGACCCCGCTTCTGGAAGGCCGTGCACCTGGCCAGTTACGGTGTGTTCATCACGGCCACGGCCCATGGGCTGATGGCGGGAACCGACAGCGGAGAGCCCTGGATGCTCGGCATCTACATCGTGTCCATCGCGCTCGTCGCGGGAGTCGCCGCACGGCGGCTCATCGCCGGACCGAACGCGCCCCTGAAGAAGCGGCGCCAGGCGGCGGCAACGGCTCCGTGAGCATTCCGGCGTGGTCGCGCTGGCTGCTGGCGGCCATCCTCGTCGTGGGCATCGCCACGGCGGGGGTGGCCGCCAACATGGCCGTGCTGGGCAGCAGCGACGACGACACCCGCCTGGGCACCATGAGCGCCCGGTCGATCGCCCCCGGGGTGAGCCCCATTCCCCGACCGCAGGTGGACGAG
>CAZIQQ010000103.1:0-6623 GCA_964541555.1 uncultured Bifidobacterium sp.
CCATCCCGCCGATGCCGAAGTTCATGACCGCCGTCATCACGGCGACCATCTGCGTTGTCATCGCCGTCGCCGTGCTGATCCTCGTGTTCAACGCGGCCGCCTAGGCCACCCGGCGCTCACGAGAGCGCAGCACCCGCGGCGAATCCCGCTGCGGCCAGAATCAGACCCCCCACGACCGGCCCGATGATGTTGAGCAGGGCGTCATGCCAGCGTCCCCGCTCTGCCAGTACCTCGGTCTCCAGCATCCATGTGGAGAACGTGGTGTACGAGCCCAGGAAGCCCGCGCCGAGCACCAGCAGCAACCTCTGGTCGGGCGCCAGGCCCACCACGAGCCCCAGCATGAAGGCCCCGATGAGGTTGGCGGCCAGCACTCCCCACGGGGCGCCCAGGCCGAACCGACGGTGAATCGCACGCCCTGTTCCGTGGCGCGCGAGCGCGCCGAGGGCCCCGGCCGGGGCCACGAGTGCCCACGCGAGGGCGTTCACCTGAGCACCCGCTGCACCGCGCGCCGGGTGGCCACCACGGCGACAAGACCCAGCCCGACGCTGGCCACCAGGTAGGCCACGGCCGCACCCGGCGCGGCGTCCCTCATCAGCAGGAGGGCCTCCACCTGCATGCCGCTGAAGGTGGTGAGCGATCCGCAGAAGCCCACGGCCACAAGCGGGTGCAGCCACCGGGGCGCCGTGGGGCTCCAGGCGAGCAGCGCGGCCACGACCGCGAGGATCACCGTGCCCGTCAGGTTGGCGATCAGCGTGTCGACCGGCCAGGCGTCGTACGGCACGGCGTCCGCCAGACCGGCACGCACCAGGGCCCCGACGGCGCCGCCAACGGCGATGGCGACCAGTACTGCGGCGCGAGGGGACACCGTTCCAGCCTACCGGCGGCGTGGCGTACCATGCGGCCGCCCGATCTCCCCCGACATGGAGCCGCTGCGGATGATCCGACGCACCTCACTCATCGTCGCCGCGGCCATCGCCGCGTCGGCGCTCGTGCCCGCCGCCATCGCCACGGGTGCGCCCCAGATCGTTGCCACAGGTGGCTCGCTCGCCTCGATGACCGGATCGGCCAGCGCGTACGGGGTGTCCCAGGCGCGCGGGGCGTCGCTGGCGGCGCGCGATTCCCGCGCAGGCGCCGTGCGGGTGCGCCTGCACCTGGCAGACGACCAGTCGGGCAACCAGATGGGAACCAACCAGATGATCGGCTTCGTGGGCGCCCGGGTGTCGGCCGTGCTCGGCCCCACGCTCTCCGGGGTGGCCGCGGCCGCCGACCCCATCGCCGGTGCCGCAGGAGTCCCCGTGCTGGGGGTCACCAACACCACGCTCGACCTCGCGGCCGGCGGCCCCACGTTCTGGCGCGTGAGCCTGTCCGAGAACCGCCTCATCCCGGCATCGGTGGCATACGCGAAGGACATGCACGATGTGCGGACGGCGTCGCTGGTGTCGGTGACCGGTGACGGATACTCAGAGGGCGCCGCCCAGGCGTTCCGTGCCGCCGCCGCGCAGCAGGGCATCCGCCTGGTGGCCGACCTCACCATGCCGACCGGCTCTGCGGGTTCCCCCGGGCTCATCGCGCAGGCCATCGCCGCAGGGCCCCAGGCCATCTTCTTCGCCGCGCGCAGCCGTGATGCGGTGAACCTGGCCGTGGCCGCAGCCGGATCGTCGCTGGTGAAGGTCGGGGGCAATGGGTACAACACCCCCGACGTTCTGGGGGCTGCGGGCACGGCCACCGATGGGTTCATCGTCAGCGCGTCGTGGAATCCCGGGAAGAGGGACGCCGCGAGCCGCCAGTTCATACGGGCCTACCGGGCCATGTACGGCGGCACGCCCGACGCCTTCGCGGCCCAGGGGTACGCGGGGGTGCAGCTGCTGGAGGCCGCGGTCGCGGCGGCCCGCGGCGCCGAGCCGGGGCAGGTGCTGAATGGGCTGAGGAAGTTGCGCTCGGTGCCCTCGGTGCTGGGCACCATGAGGTTCACCCGGGGCGTGCGCGAGGCCGTGTACCCGGCCACCGTGCAGGTGGTGCGGGCCGGCAGGCTGCTGCTGGCGCCTAGGCCGTGATGCCCTCGGCCACCCGGCGCTTGACGCGCGCCAGCATGCCGGCCATGCCGCGCATGCGAAGCGGCGTCACCAGTTCCTCGAGGCCCATCGACAGGTAGAAGTCGTTGGGGGTCGACAGCACCTCATCGGGGGTTGCGCCGTCGAGCCCCTGGTGCAGCACCGATGCGAAGCCACGCGATGTGGGCGCCTCGGGCGGCGCATCGAAGTAGAGCCGCACCTCGTCGGGGGCCACGTCGACAGACAGGAAGAGGGGCGCCTGGCACTCCTCCACCGGCTCCATCGACGCGTGGTCCTCCAGCAGGCGCTCGGGCAGCGGCGGCAGCGCGTTGGCGAACTCCAGCAGGAGCGGCAGCCGGAGTTCCTTCGGTGTGTCGGCGAACTCCTCGACGATCTCGTGGAGGGCGTCCCTCACTTCTCGATCGGCACGCGCACGGCGTTGCCCCACTCCACCCACGAGCCGTCGTAGTTGCGCACGTGGTCGAAGCCCAGCAGGTGCGTGAGCACGAACCACGTGTGGCTGGACCTCTCGCCGATGCGGCAGTAGGCGATGACGTCATCGGTGGGCTCGAGGCCGATCTCGTCCTGGTAGATCGCCTTCAGCTGCGCGGCGGGCAGGAAGGTGCCATCCGACTCATCGGCGGCGCGGCGCCACGGCACGCTTGACGCCGTGGGGATGTGGCCGCCGCGCATCGCGCCCTCCTGCGGGTACTCGGGCATGTGCAGCAGCTCACCCGAGTACTCGCCCGGCGAGCGGACATCGACCAACTTGCCGTTGCCGATGTGCGCCAGCACCTGCTCGCGGTACGCGCGGATGACGCTGTCGTCGCGCTCTGTCACCGGGTAGTCGGCGGGGGCGGGGGAGGGCACGTCGGTGGTCATGGCCCGGCCCTCGTCCACCCACTTCTTGCGTCCGCCGTCCAGCAGGCGCACGTCGGCGTGCCCGAACAGCGAGGTCACCCACAGCGCGTATGCCGCCCACCAGTTGTTCTGGTCGCCGTAGAAGACGATGGTGGTGTCGGGGGTGATGCCCTTGGCGCTCATGAGGGCGGCGAAGCCCTGGGCGTCGACGTAGTCGCGCGTGAGCGGGTCATTCAGGTCGAGGTGCCAGTCGATCTTGACTGCGCCGGGGATGTGCCCGGTCTCGTAGAGGAGCACGTCCTCATCGCTCTCGGCCACCACCAGGCCGGGCTCGCCCAGATGGGCCTCGAGCCACTCGGTGGTCACCAGGCGCTCGGGGTGGGCGTACTCCTGGATCTTCGGGTCCTGATCGAACGGTGCCGGCATCGGGCTGTCTCCTGGCATGCGGTGTGCGCGTCTGCTGCGCCCGCATTATGCCCGCGCGTCAGCGGCCGTCGTTCGAGAAGTGCTGGTAGTCCTTCGTGCCCGACCACCTGCCGCCCCACTCCCAGCCCTCGCGATCGAAGGCCCTCACCAGCGCCCCGCCCTCCACCGCCACGCCGGGTCGCGGCGTGCGCTTCACGTAGGGCCTGCTGGCCGTGTGGTACACCACCCCGCCCGGCTCGACCCACGGGTTCTCGATGGGGTTGATGTCGATGGCCTTCCCGTAGGCGTGGTTGCTCCAGCGCCCGCTGCCGGTGGCCTTGCGGCAGTTGAAGGCCGATGTGTTGTCGGCCTCGATCGAGTCGAAGTCGCTGCCCTTGTACTTCTCGATGGGCTCCATGCGCCGCACGGGCACCCGATCGCGGTACAGGCTGCGGAAGATGCGCGTCACGGCCGGTGCGACATCCTCGTGCACCACGATGCGGCCCGTGCGGTCCGTGCCCGCGAAGTCGCGGTACGTCACGCGCACCATGCGCAGGTCGGCCAGCCCCACGGGGCAGCCCGGGCGCCACGCGGACGGGGTCATGGCCTTGCGCTCGGCAGGGCTCAGCTGGGAGATGCTCGATGAGAATGCGCCCAGCGCAGTGGGCGCCAGGGCGGCGCCTGCGAGCAGTGCGATCAGGGCGGTGGCGCGTGTGGTCATGCGCACCATCTTCGTCACCCCTGCGCGGGTTCCCCCGGGGCGCGGTTCCGCCGCCGCCCTGCGGCAACCAGCACCAGTGCACCCGCGATCGCGGCCAGCACGGACCCAGCCAGCACGCCGATGCGCGCGGCGTCCTCCAGCGCGGCGTCGTCGAAGGCCAGGTCGGTGATGAACAGCGACACCGTGAAGCCGATGCCGGCCACCAGGCCGATCCCCGCGATCTGGCCCCAGTGGGCGCCCGTGGGCATGCGGCCCACGCCGGAGCGCACGGCCAGCCATGCACCCAGGGGCAGGCCCACGGCCTTGCCCACCAGCAGCCCCAGTGACACCCCGAGCATCGCGGCCACGGCGCCCTCGGCATCGAGCGCGCCCGCCCCGAACACGATTCCCGCGTTGGCCAGCGCGAACAGCGGCAGGATGAGGAATGACGACCACGGGTGAAGGGCGTGCACGGTACGGGCCAGCGGGGCCTGCTCGGGGGGCCGGCCCGCGATGGTGGCCGGGATCAGCAGACCGATGGCCACCCCGGCGATGGTGGCGTGCACGCCCGACATCGCCGTGAATGCCCATGCCGTCACGCCGAGGACCACGTAGGGAGCCACCCAGCGCACTTGCATGCGCACCAGCACCCAGAAGGCCAGCAGGGCGGCCACGCCCGCCGCCAGCCAGCCCGCGGTGATGCCGTCGGAGTACGCGACGGCGATCACGATGATCGCCCCGATGTCGTCGATGACGGCCACTCCCAGCAGGAACGCCCACAGCGATGGGGGCACCCGCGACCGCAGGGATGCCAGCACGGCGAGCGCGAAGGCGACGTCGGTGGCCATGGGTATTCCCCAGCCGGTGGCGGCGGGGCTGCCTGCGGTGATGGCCAGGTAGATGCCCGCGGGCACCAGCATGCCGCCAAGTGCGGCGGCGAAGGGCAGCGCGGCAGCGCGCCGGTCGGCCAGCTCGCCGATGGCCAGCTCCCGCTTCACCTCGAGCCCGATGAGCAGGAAGAAGATGGTCATCAGGCCGTCGTTGACGATGGCCGTGAGCGAGTGCCCCGCCACCTCGGCGGCCCAGAACGACGCGTAGGCATCGGGCGCCACGTTGGCCCAGACCAGCGCGGCGACTGCGGCCGCGAGCAGGGCCACCCCGCCCGCCGCCTCCCACGCCATGAACGACCGGATCGGACCCACGTAAGGAGACTACCCGCACCTCCCTGATACACCTCCATGACCATGCTGCGCAGATTCCGTGTCACCCGGGCTGGACTGATTGCCGCCGTCGTGTTGGCGGGGGTGATCCCCGTCGCCGTCGGTGCGAGCCAGCCGGTGGTGCTGCGCGGCACCGTCACCAAGGTCGTCGACGGCGACACCCTCAAGTTCGAGTCGCGTGGGTTCGAGACCACCATGCGCCTCATCGGCATCGACACGCCCGAGACCAAGCGGCCCGGGTACCCGGTGCAGTGCGGCGGCCCGGCGGCATCGTCGGAGGCCGCCCGCCTGCTGCCGCGTGGCACGGCGATACGGGTGGAGTCGGACCCCTCGCAGGACGCCCGCGACAAGTACGGGCGCTTCCTCGGGTACGTGTATGTGCAGGGCCGCGGCTCGGGTGCACGGGGGTCGGTCAACTACCGCCTCGTGCGCGGTGGCTTCGCCAAGACATACGTGTACGGGCAGGTCCCCTTCCGCTACGCGGGACCCTTCCTCGGCGCGGAGATCGCCGCGAAGAAGGAGCGCCGCGGGGTGTGGGGGCCGCCGTGCAACGGTGACACGACGAAGCCGCAGACGGCGCCGGTGCGCACCCCGGGCGCATCATCCGGGCGGTGCGACCCCAACTACACGGGCGCCTGCATACCGCCGTCGCCTCCCGACCTTGACTGCGGCGACATCACCGAGCGGCGCTTCCGCGTGGTGGGCGCCGACGTGCACCGGTTCGATGTGGACGGCGACGGCATCGCCTGCGAGGGCCGCAGCTAGGAGCGAACGGCGCGGGCCGATCCGTTGTGCCCGAACTTCACCGGCGCGCCGCCGTCGCGCGACAGGTTCCATGCCGAGTTCACCAGCCCCACGTGTGAGAAGGCCTGGGGGAAGTTGCCCAGCATCAGGTTGTTCTCGGCATCCCACTGCTCGGCCATGAGGCCGACGTCGTTCCGCAGCGTGAGCAGGCGCTCGAACAGCGCATGGGCCTCGTCGGTGCGCCCGGCCATGGCCAGGTTGTCCACCAGCCAGTACGAGCACAAGAGGAACGCGCCCTCACCGGCGGGCAGGCCGTCCACGCCCTCGCTGCCGGTGTCTGCGTAACGCATCACCAGGCCGTCCTTCGTGAGGTCGCGCTGGATGGCCTCCATGGTGCCGATCACGCGCGGGTCGCTGGCGGGCAGGAACCCCACGAGCGGGATCATCAACAGGCTGGCATCCAGCCGCGGCACGTCGTAGGCCTGCACGAAGGCGCCGAGCGCGGGGTCGTAGCCCTGCTCGCAGACCTGCGCGTGAATCTCTGCCCGCGCGCTCTTCCACCGGTCGGTCGGGCCCTCGAGGCCACCCTCTTCCACCGCCCGGATTGCCCGGTCGAATGCCACCCACGCCATGATCTTCGAG
>CAZIQQ010000104.1:0-6511 GCA_964541555.1 uncultured Bifidobacterium sp.
TGAGATCTCCCATCCCCTTTGAGGGAGTAAGGATCCAGGGAGACCACCTGGTTGATAGGCGGGATGTGGAAGCGCAGTAATGCGTGGAGCAGACCCGTACTAATACTCCGAGGGCTTGAATTTATACCTACGTCGCTGTGCAGTCTTGAGGGTTCACCCTCAACAGTTCCCGGTGGTCAGGGCGAGCGGGAAACACCTCTTCCCATTCCGAACAGAGTCGTTAAGCCGCTCAGCGCCGATGGTACTCCGGACTCACGTCCGCGGGAGAGTAGGTCGCTGCCGGGATTCATCATGCGAAGGGCCGCCACGAGGCGGCCCTTCTGCGTTTGCAGGCTTGTAGGATCGTCCGGATGACCACCGATTCCCCATCGCCGGCACCGCTCATCGTGATCGGTGGTGGGCTGGCCGGTTTCTCCGCCGCGCTGCGCCTGGCGGAGAGCGGGGTGAGGGTGCTTGTGCTGGAGGCGGGCGAGGAAGTCGGGGGCCGGGCGCGGTCGATGACCGTTGACGACGAGCCGCTCGACCGGGGCTTCCAGTCGTTGTTCACCGCCTATCCGGCCACATCGCGCATGCTCCGCGACATCGGCCTTGGGCGGCACGACCTCGTGGCATTCGATCGCGGTGCCGTGGTGCACGACGGCGCGGGGTGGTCACGCATGGGGATGTCGGCGGGGGGCACGCTGGGCTTCCGGTGGTTCACGCGGGGCGACGTGCTCCGGTTGGGGCGGCTGGGGGCAGACCTTGCGGCTGCACCTGATGATTCGCTGCTGTGGGGGGACGAGGCCGAGGAGGACACCGCCGGGTATCTCATGCGTCGCGGTTTCTCGCAGAGGGCCATCGACGGTTTCTTCCGCCCGCTGTTCGGGATGATCACGGCAGATCGCGAGCTGCGCAGCGACGCCGGCTACTTCCGCTTCCTCATGAAGATGCTGCTCCGGGGCAGGGCCGTGGTGCCCGTGGAGGGCCACGGGATGATTTCCCGGTGGGCGGCAGCGCGAATAGAGCAGCTCGGCGGCGAGGTGCGCACACGATGCGGGGTCGATGCGATCACGCTGGCGCCGGATGACCGCGGCACCGCGACGGGGGTGAGGCTGGGCGATGGCACCGAGATCGCGTGCTCAGGCCTGATCGTGGCATGTGGCGCACGCGGGTCACGGGCTCTCCTGGCCGATGTGGACCGCCAGGCCGCGAGGGCCCTCGATCTGGATGCACGCGGGGTGACCGCGCTCGCCTATGCGCTCGACGCATCGTTCCATTCCGGTCGCACCATCGTGTTGAACGCGGCTCCCGCAGACGGAGGGGTACGGGTGGATCTCGTATGCCAGGAGTCGAACCTGCTGCGTCCGGGCATGGGAGAGGGTGCGCGGCTTCTCGCAGTGGGCGTGCATGGCGACGATGGGGCACCGGACCCCGAGCAGCTCGACCGGGCGATGGCGGATCTTGCGGGTCGGTGGAACCCCGGTTTCCCGTGGCAGCGCGTCGCTCGCCTGGAGGCGGTGGTCGTGCACGAGGACGCCCAGTTCGCCGTTCCGCCGGGCGTGCGGGCGGACCTTCCGGATGCCGCGACGGGCGTGGCCAACGTATTCCTCGCGGGAGACTTCACCGCCCATCCGTCTGTGGAGGGCGCGGTGGGCAGCGGGGAGCGCGCCGCCGCCGTGGCCGGCCGATGGTGGGACACCCACGTGTCAGCGGGGCACTGACACCCTTGTCAGGGCGCACGGGACGCTGGGATTCGGGCCGGGGGGCAGCGCGCGCGCGCCTGCCCTCCCTCGAGGCCGAGGCCTACCTCAACACCGGGGGGGCGCGGCCGATCCCGGATCTCGCCGCCGACGCCATGCGCTCGATGATCGACGCACAGGCGGGGCGGGGGCGCATGAGCGCAGCCGCAGTGGATGCCGGCCGGCAGCGCCAGCATGCCCTGAGGGTGGCTATCGCCGGCGTGCTCGGGCGTCCGCACGCCGAGGTGGCGATTGCCCAGAGCTCGACGCACGCGATGAACGTGGTCATCTGGGGCTGTGGGCTTGGCGCAGGCGATGTGATCGTGACGACCAACATGGAGCACCCCGGGCTGGTGGTGCCCCTCGCGATGGCGGCTGCCCGCGCGGGCGCCGAACTTCGGGTCGTGGACGTGGGCGACGGGTCGGGGCCGCTCGAGGACGCCATGGGCAACGCGTGCGATGCCCGTACCCGGCTCGTGGCGCTGTCGCACGTGTCGTGGCTCACCGGAGCCGTGCTCGACGTCGCGGGTGCGGCACGGGCCGCGAGGTCGGTGGGCGCGCTGACGCTCGTGGACGGCGCACAGGGGGCCGGCGCGGTGCCGGTGGATGCGTTGGGATGGGGCATAGATGCCTATGCGATGCCCGCGCAGAAGTGGCTGCTCGGGCCCGAGGGCCTGGGTGCCCTGTGGGTGAACGCCGACTCAATGGACCGCATCGGTGTGGTGGTCTCGGGATACGAGACCGGAGAGGAGCATGGCTGGGATGGCTCGCTGGCGATGCACCCGGATGCCCGCAGGTACGAGGCGTCGACGTTCCCCGAGATCCTGCTGGCGGGGTGGACCGCCTCGCTCACGTGGCTCGCGGGCCTCGGGTGGGATCGGGTGCACCGGGGCACTGCCCAGGCGTCTGCGGCGTGCCGGGCGGCCCTGGCCGAGCTGCCGGGCGTGCGGCTGGATGCACCGTCGCAATCGGCGTCCGGGCTGGTCGCATTCTCGGTGCCGGGACACCGTCCCGATGACGCAGCGGCCTTCCTCGCGGCCCGGGGCGTGATCGTGCGGCCCCTGCCGGAGCCCGGGGGGCTTCGCGCGTCGTGCGGCTTCTTCACCAACGCAGGCGATATCGAGCGTCTCACGGAGGGCTTGGCCGAACTCACGGCGTGTTAGCGTGCCCGCCCGTGAGCCAGCAGTTCGTGATCCAGGGCGGGCACGCGCTGGCGGGCACCGTTACCCCAACGGGTAACAAGAACGCCGCCCTGCCGATCCTTGCCGCCATCCTCCTCACCGATGAGGAGGTCATCCTCGAGAACGTCCCGGACATCCTGGACGTCCACGCCATGTTGGCGATCCTCGATGACATCGGGGTTTCGGTGCGGGAAGAGGCCGACGGCGCACTGGCGTTCCAGGCCAAGGGTATTCGCAGCACGGTGCTCGACCCTGACCTGTGCCGGCGCATCCGGGCCTCGGTGCTGTTCGCCGGGCCGCTCCTGGCGCGGTCGGGCTCGGTCACGCTGCCCCTTCCCGGGGGAGACTTCATCGGCCGCCGCCGCATAGACACCCACCTCATGGCGTTCCGCGCGCTCGGTGCCACCATCGAGATGCCCGACCGCGCCTACGAGATGACCCACACGGGTCTGGCCGGGGCGGAGATATTCCTCGACGAGGCCTCGGTCACCGCCACCGAGAACGTGATGATGGCCGCGGTGCTTGCGGAGGGGCGCACCACCATCCTGAACGCGGCGTGCGAGCCCCACGTGCAGGACCTCGCCAACATGCTCGTCACGCTGGGTGCGCGCATCGATGGCATCGGCACCAACCGACTCATCATCGACGGCGTCGATCGCCTTCACGGCGGACGCTTCCGCATCGGGCCTGACTACATCGAGATCGCCTCGTTCATCGGCCTTGCCGCAATCACCAATTCGGATCTCGTCATCTCCGAGGCGCGTCGCGAGGACATGCGGATGATCCTGCTGGGCTTCGAGCGCCTGGGCATCCGCGTGGAGTGGCTCGACGACGGCTCGTTGCGCGTGCCGCCCGACCAGGCCCTCGAGGTGATGCAGGACGAGGGCGGCGCGATCCCGAAGATCGACGACGGACCGTGGCCGGCGTTTCCCGCCGACCTCACGTCGATCGCGACCGCCGTGGCCACCCAGGCGCGTGGCGAGGTGATGATCTTCGAGAAGATGTTCGAGAACCGCCTGTTCTTCGTCGACAAACTGGTTGCCATGGGCGCGCGCATCATCCTGTGCGACCCGCACCGGGCCGTCGTGAGCGGGCCCACCCAGTTGTACGGCGAGCGCGTCGAGAGCCCGGACATCCGCGCGGGAATGGCCATGCTCATCGCGGGCCTCGCGGCAAAGGGAACCACCACCATCGGCAACATCGGTCAGATCGACCGTGGCTACGAGCGAATCGACGAGCGCCTGCGGGCGGTTGGCGCCCGGATCGAGAGGGTGGACGACTAGGCGATGACCGATCCCGTGCCACTTCCGGCCGGGGTCCGCGACGTGCTGCCGGTCGAGGCAGCAGAGCTCCGGGCCCTCGGACACGCCCTCGCGGGCGCATTCGCCTCGTTCGGCTACCGCGAGGTGATGACTCCACTCATCGAGCTCGCCGACGTGCTCGACCGCGCCGAGGAGGAGGGCGTGGGTCGGGCCTTCCGGCTGTTCGACGACGAGGGCCGCGTGCTCGTGCTGCGCCCGGACCTGACCATTCCCATCGCGCGACTGGTGGCGACGCGCATGGCAGATCACCCCGACCCGGTCCGTGTGTCGTACAACGCCCGCGCGGTGCGCCCGCCCGTGCACGGGAAGATCGAGGGCGCCGAGCAGCGCCAGGCGGGCATCGAGCTCGTGGGCGCCGCCGGACCCGAAGCCGACGGCGAGGTCATCGCCGCGCTGTCGCGCGCCCTGGCTGCGGCCGGGGTGCCTGATGCCCGCGTGGCGGTCGGGTCGGTGGCGGTGGTGTCCGCGGTGCTGGGTGGCGTGGGCGCCGATGACGCCACCCGCGATGCGCTGTGGGAGGCCCTGCGCGGCCGCAGCGTGGTCGACTGGCGCCGCGCCGCGTCGGGTCTTCCGCTCGGGGGGGATGCCGCTGCGGTGATCGCCGACCTTCCCGCGCTGCGCGGTGGCGTGGAGGTGCTCGATGCCATCGCCGCGGCAGTGCCCTCGGCGTCGGATGAATGCGACCGCCTGCGGGCGGTGGTGGATGTGGTCGTGCAGCACGGGGTTGCCGCGCCGATGGTCGACATGGGCGTGGTGCGGGATTGGGCCTACTACTCGGGCGTGGTCATCGAGGCCTACGCGGCCGGCGCGATGGCGCCGGTGGCCGTGGGCGGCCGTTACGACGGCCTGGGCGCGCGCTTCGGCCGCGACAGGGCCGCGGTGGGGGTGGCCGTCGCGCTGGACCTGCTGCACCACGCGGTCGGCCGTGGCGCCGAGCAGGCCGACACCGGTCTGGTGCTGGTGGGGGGCAGCGACGAGCTGATCGCCGAGGCCACCGCGCTCCGCGCGCAGGGCGTGGAGGTCGTTGGGGTGCCCGCCACGTACGAACAGGCTGATGCCCTGGCACTGGCCGACGGACGGCGCTTCGTGGTGCGGCAGGGCGGCGATGGCTGGTCCGTGCGCGATGTCATCTCCGGCGCCGACGAAGCCCTGGTGTCGCTGGAGGGTGGACCATGGACTTGAGGATCTGCGTGCCACTCGGCGCGCTGTTCGGCGACTGCCTCGAGGTGATGGACGCCGTCGGGCTGCCGGTGGAGCCCCTGCGCGATGCCGGCCGCCGGCTCATCGTCGAGGTGCCGGGCGGCCCCACCTACATCACCACCCGCCCGAGCGACGTGCCCACCTACGTGGAGAGCGGCGCGGCCGACATCGGCATCGTGGGCCGTGATGTGCTGCTCGAGCGCCAGCCCGACGTATACGAACTTGCCGACCTCGGGTTCGGCGGCTGCCGCATGGCCTGGTGCACGCCGGAGGGCGACGACCCGACCGCGGGCGCCATCGAGCGCTTCGGGGTCGTGCGCGTGGCGACGAAGTACGTCAATTGCGCCGAGCGGTTCTTCGAGGAGACCGGCCGCAAGGCCGAGATCGTGAAGGTGAACGGGTCGGTGGAACTGGCGCCGTTGGTCGGCCTGGCGGACGGCATCGTCGACCTCGTGGCCACGGGGCGCACGCTGCGCGAGAACGGGCTCGTGGAGCGCGAGGAGATCTTCGACTCCACCGCGCGCCTCATCGCGAACCGCGTGAGCCACAAGTTGCGCGCCGAGGACCTCGACGCGCTGGTGCGGGGCTTCGAGGAGGCCACGGCGTGAGCGTGCGGCGCATCCGCATGGACGCCGGGGGCGCAGCCGCGCTGGCGGCGGGCTTCCGGCCTGCAGCTGCAGACGGCCCGGCGGATTCCGTGGCCGCCACGCTCGCCGATGTGCGGGCGCGCGGTGACGCCGCCGTGCTCGATGCCATCCGCGCCTTCGATGCCCCGGACTTCGCGGGCGCCTCGGCCGTGGTGGACCCCGAGGAGGTCCGGGCGGCGGCAGATGCGCTCTCTCCCGAACTGACGGAGGCAATCCGGTTCGCTGCTGCGCAGGTGCGCGCTGTGGCCGAAGCAGGCCTGCCGCGCGAGTCGCGGGCCGATCTCGACCCCGGCCAGTCGGTGCGGGTTCGGGTGGTGCCCGTGGGCGCCGCAGGGGTGTACGCACCGGGCGGCAGGGCGGCGTATCCCTCGAGCCTCATCATGGGGGTCGTGCCCGCACAGGTGGCGGGCGTGGAGCGCATCGTCGTGGCATCCCCGCCGGGG
>CAZIQQ010000105.1:0-6439 GCA_964541555.1 uncultured Bifidobacterium sp.
TGGGCTAGTGGCTTCCGGTCAGGTTCAGCACTATGACGCCGCCCACGATCATCGCGATGCCCAGGATGCGCGCGAAGGTGGCCGGGTCGTCGAAGACCCAGATTCCCAGGGCGGCGGTGCCCGCGGCGCCGATGCCCGTCCACACCGCGTAGGCCGTGCCGATGGGCAGGTAGCGCAGGGCCCACGACAGCATCCCGAAGCTGAGGATGGCGCACACGGCGAACCCGATGGTGGGCCAGAGGCGCGTGAACGAGTTCGACAACTTCAGCAGCGTCGCGAAGGCGATCTCGAAGAAGCCCGCGGTGATGACGAGGAGCCAGGCCATGCGGGGAAGGATGTACCAGCCACACCCGTGACGCGCCCCGGGAACGGGAGTACCGTGGCGGCGTGGCGTTCGATCTCAAGCAGCTGGTCAGCGACCGATTCGGCGAGAACTACGCGCTCCACGAGCGGTACGTCAACCCCACCCTCGTGGACGTCTTCCGCACCATCGGCTTCGACCGCGTGTACGCCCGGGGAGAGGGCGCGTACCTGTGGGATGACCGCGGTGACCAGTACCTCGACATGCTCGGCGGGTTCGGCGTGGCCGCCATCGGTCGCAACAACCCCGTGGTGG
Source organism: uncultured Bifidobacterium sp. (assembly GCA_964541555.1). Lineage (GTDB taxonomy): Bacteria > Actinomycetota > Thermoleophilia > Miltoncostaeales > Miltoncostaeaceae > SYFI01. The sequence goes on from CAZIQQ010000105.1 coordinate 617, forward strand.
CAGGAGCCATCCGCGACGTGCTCGACATGGACCTGCCGAACATGGTGCAGATGGACTGCGCCCTGCTGTCGGGGCTGCTGGCCGAGGCCCTGGTGCAGCGCACGCCCGACCACCTCGACGCCGTGTACTTCTGCAATTCGGGCACCGAGGCCGTGGAGGCATCACTCAAGTTCGCACGGGCTTCCACGGGACGCGAGCGCTTCGTGCACTTCCGGGGTGGCTGGCACGGGCTGACCCTCGGGTCGCTGTCGGTGATGGGGGGCGATGAGTTCCGCGAGGGCTTCGGCCACCTGCTGCCGGGTGACGAGGTGGCCGTGGGCGACCTGGAGCACCTGGATCGCGTGCTCTCGCGCGAGGACACCGCCGCCGTGATCATGGAGTGCCTGCCCGGCCACACCGTGAAGCTGCCGCCCGACGGCTTCCTCGCCGATGTCCAGCGCCTGTGCCGCCAGTACGGCACCCTGCTCATCTGCGATGAGGTGGCCACCGGCTACGGCCGCACCGGCACCATGTTCGCCTTCGAGCACTTCGGCCTCGAGCCCGACATCATCGCCACCAGCAAGGCCCTGTCGGGGGGCTACGTGCCCGTGGCCGCGATGATCTGCCGCCGCGAGGTCTACTCGGCCGTGTTCAGCCGCATGGACCGCTGCTGGGTGCACTCGTCGAGCTTCGGCCGCAACAACCTGGCCATGGCCGCCGGCCTCGCGACGCTCAGCGTGATCGACGACGCCGACATGCTCGCCCGCAGTGCCGAGCAGGGTCGCAAGCTGGTCGACGGCATCAACTCGCTGCGGGCGCGCCACGAGGTGCTCAAGGAGGCCCGGGGCATGGGGTGCCTCGTGGCCATCGAGCTGCAGCAGCCATCGGGCGGGTCGAGGAAGGTGGCCTGGGACGCCGTGCATGCCATGCACGAGAGCCTGTTCCCGCAGCTGGTCGTCATGCCCCTGCTGTCGCGCCACCGCATCCTCACGCAGGTCACCGGCAGCCACGACCCGATCATCCGGATGATGCCGCCATTCGTCATCAGCGACGACGACATCCGCTGGTTCGTGGGCGCCCTCGACGAGGTGCTCGGCCGCAGCCACCGCCTTCCCGGCCCCATGATCGAGATGGGCATGAAGGCGATGAAGGCCCGCCTTGGCGCGGGGCGCCGCGCGCGCTCCGAAGCCACCCCGGCCTGAGCCGCCATGGTGAATGACCCCGCCGAGTCGTTCGACCGCAGCGCCCTCGCATACGAGGAGCTCGTCGCGCTGAACCGCGCCGGCTCGCGGCGCCTCATCGCCGCGCTGCCCGACGGCGAATACCGGCGTGTGCTCGATGTGGGCTGCGGCACCGGGTTCGCCACCATGCAGGCCGTCGCCCGGGGCGGCGTGACCGAGGTGATCGGCGTCGACCCGTCGCAGCCCATGCTGGACGTCTTCGCCGGGCACCTCTCCGGCCACCCCGGCATCACCGCCGACCTGCGCGCCACCGACGCCGAGAACACGGGCGCCGCAGATGACTGGGCTGATCTGGCCCTCAGCACCATGGCGCTGCACTGGATGCCCGACCGCCCCGCGGCAATCCGTGAGATGGCCCGGGCGCTGCGCCCCGGCGGGGTGCTGGGCATCCTCGCCCCGGGCGAGGCCCATGACCGCCCCACCGTGGACATCATCCGGGCCACCGGCGACGCCCAGATGGCGCGCCTCGCGGACTCCATCGTGTCGAACGAGATCCCCGTTGCCTGGCTCACCAGCGCGCTGCGCGACGCCGGGCTCGAGCCCGTGGACGTGTGGGCCGAGACCCGCGAGCGCGTGGTGCCGCCCGATGCCCTGGCCGACCGCATGGACGCCGTGGCCACCCACCTGTGGGCCGACCTGCCGGATGAAGACCAGCGCGATGTGCAGGCCCGCGTGCGTGCCCTGTTCAGGGGCGCCGCGGGCCCCGACGGCATGTACCGCTACCGCTTCGTCAAGACCTTCGCCGTCGCGGTGAAGCCCGGCTGACCCGGGTCAGCGCGCGGCGTCGCCGAACAGGTCGCGCGCGATCACCAGCCGCTGGATCTGGCTGGTGCCCTCGTAGATCTCGGTGATCTTGGCGTCGCGGTACAGCCGCTCGGCGTCGTACTCGGCCGAGTAGCCGTAGCCGCCCAGCGTCTGCACCGCCACATCGGCCGCGCGCACCGCCACCGACGATGCGAACAGCTTGGCCTTCGCCCCGGCCGCCCCATGCGGCTCGCCGGCGTCGCGCAGCGCAGCCGCGTGCAGGGTGAGCAGGCGGGCGGCCTCGAGCTGCGCGGCCACATCGGCGATGGGGAACTGCACGCCCTGGAACCGGGCGATGGGCCCACCGAAGGCGTCGCGCTCCGACGCGTAGGCCACCGACAGGTCGATCGCCGCCTGCGCGATTCCGCACGCCTGCGCCGCCACGGTGATGCGACCTCCGTCCAGCGTGGCGAGTGCCAGCTTGAGCCCCTCGCCCTCGGCACCCAGCATCGCGTGGCCCGGCACGTGCATTCCGTCGAAGGCCAGCTCGACCGTGGATGAGGTGTGCAGCCCGAGCTTGGGTATCTCGCGGCCCACCTCAAGACCCGGCGCCCGGCCGGTGACGAAGGCGCTCACGCCCCGCGCCCCCTCGCCACCCGTGCGCGCGAACACGATGAACACGTCGGCCATCGACCCGTTGCTGATCCACTGCTTCGACCCGGTGATGTCCCAGCCGTCGCCGGACGCCGTGGCGCGCGTGCGCAGCGCCGCGGTGTCAGACCCCGCGTCCGGCTCGGTCAGCGCGTAGCACCCCAGCACCTCGCCGCTTGCGATGCGGGGAAGCCACTCGTCCTTCTGCGCCTGGGTGCCCGCGCGAAGCAGGGGCGACGCCACCAGCCCGCTCTGCACGGCGATCGACACCGACGTTCCGGCGTCTGCCCGAGCGATCTCCTCGACCACCAGGCAGAGGGACGTGGCGTCCAGCCCGGATCCGCCGTACTGCTCGGGGATCGTGGGGGCCAGCAGGCCCAGCGAACCCATGCGGCGGATCACGTCGACCGGCACGTGCTTCGCCGCGTTCCACTCCGCGGCGCGCGGCGCGATCTCGTTGGCGGCGAACTCGCGGGCCAGCGCCCGGACGTCGCGGTGTGCTTCCGAGAGGGTGACGGTCATCGTTCGCATCCTACGTAGACGGGGCCGTCGTCCACGCGGCATGGCAGATTTCCGCGCATGGGAAAATTCAAGGAGTTCGTTCCGGTCGTCGGTGCGCTCATCATCGTCGCCCTCTGCGCCCTCATTCCGTTGGGCGTCGGGCTCGGGGATGATGGCCTCTCCGGCGTGAGGTCGGCCACAGCCGCCCTCGCCACCACCAACATCGAGGGCCAGTCCCTGCAGGCCGCTGCCCAGCAGGACCAGCAGGAGCTGACCGAGAGCATCGTTGCCGCCTCCGAGGCCGGCAAGACCCCCAAGGAGATCGCCAAGGCGGTCTTCGCGACGGGTGCCGGCACTCTGGTTCAGGCCGAGGTGCAGGCGCTGCAGGGCGTGCAGCAGATCATCGCCCAGGCGAAGGCGGCCCAGCAGCCGCCGGCCACTCCGGCCAAGCCCTAGCGCACAGCAGTACCTGGAACGGCGAAGGGGGCCCGATGGGCCCCCTTCGTGCGTTCCCGTATCGCCTGACCGCGGCTACTGCTTGCGCGGCGGCTTGCCGTCGTGGTCGCACAGGTCGGGGTGCCAGCGGTGGAAGTGGTTCGCGTGCTGGCCGCTGTACGCCCCCTCGGGGTAGTACTTGTCGTAGAAGTCGGTGTCGATGTGCTGCACCTGCGTGGTGAGGCGCTGGTACATCGGGTCCATGGCCACCGGGAACCTGCCGTAGGTGTCGTAGGCGTACTGGCAGTAGGCCTTCACCATCTCGACGGTCTCCTCATGCGGGCGCGGGATGGCCCCGGTGAAGGCCTCGTTCATCGACTCGGTCTTGTACGGCTTCGACACGTCGGCGTCCATGGCGCCCCACTTCATGGCCATGAAGGCGTCGACCGCCTCGCCCATGTCCTTGTAGTACGGCGGCACGTAGGCCTCGAAGTAGCCGTCGCGGCCCACGGCGTAGGTGTTGCCGTCGTTGTCCTCGTTGAAGCGGAAGCCGAGGCCCAGCACGTCGCCGCCGCCCATCACGAACTTGGGCAGGTAGCCGGTGAAGGTCCAGCCGCCCAGGCCCAGCGCCTGCATGGCCAGGTTGAGGTTCTGGCAGATGAAGGCCTGCTCGACGACCATCATCGAGAGCACGCGGTTCTCGAGCTCGATCATCCCCATCTTCACGTTCTTGTTCACGCGGCCCGAGTCGACCCACTCCTGCAGGCCGGCGGAACGACCGCCGTTGCGCTCGTCGACGATGTTGAACGCGTACGAGCGGGCCAGGTAGATGAAGAGCACGTTGATGTACTCCATCGTCATGTTCGTGATCGGCACGAACAGCGTGGTGCCCGGCTTGTTGGCGTTCCACTGGTTGAAGTCGAACAGGCCCGGCAGCGTGGTGGGAAGCTGCGCCCGGCCCTCGTGCAGGCGCACCCTGGCGCGGCGGTAGAGGTCGACGATGAAGTCGGCCTGCTCATCCATGGGGCGGCCCGACAGCGTGGAGATCTCGCCGGGCTCGGGGACCATCTTGAAGATGTCCAGCCACCAGAGACCGGAGTCGTTGCTCCAGAACAGCTCGGTGCCGTGGTTGGAGCACGCGGAGGGCCACGTGCGGTTGGTCCACTGCACCAGCGTCGACATGCCGCGGTTGGGGTCGAGGTCGGCGAGGGCCAGGCCGTTCAGGCCGGTGCCGGCCATCACCAGCAGGGCCTCCTCCAACTCGGAGAGCGGCACGGGCTCGTAGGGGGACGAGTAATCGATGACATCGCTCTCGACGGTCATGCCGAGGGCCACGCGACGCGACTTGCGGTCGAACACCGACTGGAAGTACGGGTACGTCAGGGCGTCGGTGAAGCCAATCGGCGCGCCGGAGACGATCCCGAGGGGGTCGGCTTCGGTGGTCATCGTCCTGTCTCCTTGGGTCTTGGGGAACGGCAGCACGGACTTCGTGCCGGATGTGGCGAAGGATAGGACGGATGTTGCAGCCGTGTCGCACATCCGCCCGCCACCAGCTGGGTCGGATGTCATTTTTTCATCGCGTTTAGCGGCGGTTTCTTATCGCGTAAGGGGCAAGTGGCGGACGCTACGAAACCGGTGCGCGTGTCAGCCGATGCGCCAGACGTTCGCGATGATGGACGGCGCGGACGGTCGCGTGCCATCCAGCGGCGGGTCGTAGAACACCTGCATCTCCTGGGGCTCGGTGCCGGGCCCTTCCGAGTTGGCCACCAGGCGTCCGCACATACCCCCCGCGGGCACCGGGAACACGAACAGCACGGCCATCGTGGACTGGTCCCCCGCCGATGCCAGGCGCACGCGGGTGGCCGAGTTCGGGGTATTGGAGAAGTCGGAGGCCTCATCGCAGCCGGATGACGGGGGTGCCACCTGCCACCAGATACCGACCGTCGCGGTGCCGTTGCCGCTCTTGCGTATCTGCGCCGAGAAACCGCCTGCCCATTCGCCCTCGGTCGTGAAGCGCCAGTTCCAGTTCCTCGGCGCCGCATCGACGCTGATGCCGGACGTCGGCGGTATGTCCTGCACGTTGAACGTGAGGGGCACGACGGTGGTCGCACTCGCGAAGGCCGCGCCGCCCTGCGTCTCGGTGCTGCTCCACTGGCCGTACTCGGGGGTGAACGTGCCCCCGGATGCCCCCTGCGTTCCCGTTGCGCCCTGCGGCCCCTGCGGACCCTGCGGCCCCTGCGGACCCTGCGGCCCCTGCGGACCCTGCGGCCCC
>CAZIQQ010000106.1:0-6383 GCA_964541555.1 uncultured Bifidobacterium sp.
CCCCCCGACGTGGTGCTGCTCGACCTCTCGATGCCCGACATCGACGGCTGGCGGGCGCTGGAGATGATCCGTGAGCACGGCCCGCTGCCGGCGGTGGTGGTGCTGAGCTCGTACTCGCGTGAGTCGGACAAGATCCGCGCGATGCACCTGGGCGCCGACGACTACGTGACAAAGCCCTTCTCGAGCCCGGAGCTGCTGGCGCGCGTGGGGTCTGCGGCCAGGCGGTCGTCTGCCCTGCGCGGGGACAGCTACCCGGCGACCCTGTCGTTCGACGGCATCGAGATCGACCTCGATCGGCGGGACGTCAGGCTGGACGACCAGGCGCTTTCGCTGACCAAGTCGGAGTACGACCTGCTGGTGATGCTGGTGGCCGAGCCCAATCGCGTGTTCACCCGGCGCCAGATGGTGGAGAGGATCTGGGGCCCGGACTGGTTCGGCGACGAGCACACGATCGACATGCACGTGTCGCGGCTTCGGGGCAAGCTCCACGACGACGTCCGGGCCCCACGATTCATCCAGACGGTCAGGGGCGTGGGCTTCCGCATGGCGCCGGCGGCCGACGGGCCGGCACCCGGTCGAAAGGCCGAGATCCGCCCCGGGGATCGCACAGAATCGACCTGAACAGAGTTTCGTTACGAAACCGGGATCTTCGCGCGACCTTTGGGGTCTACAAGACCTAACCAGGGTTGGTGCATATGAAGGTCCACGCGGGGGGCATGGCCCACCGCACCCAGGGGGGAAGATGGCGACGATCAATGCGGATGAGGCTTTGAAGATGCAGGGGGCAGGGCCCGGGAGCGGCTCGCCCGACGACGGCACGCAGCCCATTCGCGTGGCCATGCTGGACGACCAGCCGCTGTTCATCGACGGTGTCGAGATGGCCATCGAGCACTCGGGCGACATGACGATGGTGCTGCGCTCGGGCTCGGTGGACCACCTGCTGCATGCGCTCTCGCGCGTTGACGCCGACATCCTGCTCATGGAGCCGTGGGTGCGGTCGGGAGACGGCCTGGACGGCGTGGCCGCCGTGAAGGCCCATCACCCGTCGGTGGCCATCATCGCGCTGTCGCACTGGTCGGACGCCGCCCACGTGAAGCAGGTCGTGGCCAACGGCGCACACGGCTACGTGAGCAAGTCGACGCGGGCAGCCGACCTGCCGTCGATCATCCGCCACATCGCGACCGGCGCCACGGTGCTGCCGAGCACCGCCAGCCGGGGGCCGGGGGGATCGGACCTCACGCCGCGCGAGATCGAGGTGCTCGCGCTGGCCGCGGAAGGGCTGTCGAACAGCGACATCGGCAGGAACCTCTTCGTCACCGAGCAGACCGTCAAGTTCCACCTGGGCAACATCTACCGCAAGCTCGGGGTGGGCAACCGCACCGAGGCCGCGCACATCGCCACCCGCCGGGGGCTCATCCGCTAGCCGGCGGCCCCGAGCAGGTCGTCCACGATCGCCAGCAACTCCCGGTTGAGGAAGGGCTTGGTCACGAAGGCATCGGCGCCGCGCTCGACGCTGCGGGCGCGGTGGTCGTCGCCCGCCAGGGCCGTGAGCAGGATGACCGGCACGGTGCCCGACTCGCGGATGGCCGACAGGGTGTCCCAGCCATCAAGCGACGGCATCTCGACGTCGAGCACCACGAGGTCGACCTCGCCCTCGCCAAGGCGGTCGAGGCACTCGTGGCCGCTTCCCACCGCAATCACGTGATGCCCTCGTCGCTCGAGCACCACGGTGAGCAGTGAACGCACGGCGCTGTCATCTTCGGCAATGAGGATCGTGCTCATCCGCGCCCGGAAGAGGGGCGCGGTGAGGGCGGGATGTCGGCCTCGACGGAGGTGCCCCTGCCCGGCTGCCCGCTGATGCGCATCTCGCCGTTCAGCGCGCGCACGCGCTCAGCCATGCCCATCAGACCGTAGGCACCGCTCTGGTAGCGGGCCGTCGGCACGTCGAGGCCGCGGCCGTCGTCGACCACGCGCAGTTGCATGGAGCCGTCGTCGCTGCGCACGAGATGCATGCTCACCTGTGTGGCATCCGCGTGCTTGGCGATGTTGGTGAGCGACTCCTGTGCGATGCGGTAGAGGCAGTCGGCGACCTCCTCCGGCGGCTCGGGCATGTCCGCGGGCACCGGGTCGAATACGCACTCCACCCCGGTTCGATCGGTGAACCCGCTCACCAGATCGCCCAGCGCGCTCACCAGCGCGCGGTGATACAGCCCCTGGGGGCGGAGGTCCTCGATGATGCGCCGGGTGGCCTTGGACGCATCCATCACGTTGCGCTGGGATTCCTCCAGCCACTGGCGCGCCTCGGCCGGATCGCTGTCGAGGACGTCCTCGGCCATGCCCAGGCGCATGTTCAGCGCTGCCAGCGACTGCTGCAGGTCGTCATGGAGGTCGCGTGCGATGCGGCGGCGTTCCTCTGCCTGCACGCGCTCGCGGTCGGCCACCAGCACGCGCAGGGCGGCCTGCGACTCCTCGAGGGCCGCCTGCTCGGGCGCCTTGCCCGCGGGTTCGGCCAGCAGCAGCAGCGCACCCACCACGGCGTCGGGGCCGCCGATGGGAACCACCGAGCAGGTCACGGGGCGGGCGCCGCCGTCGCCGACCGCCCGCACGAGCATGGGCACGGCGTCGAGCCGGCCACCGGCCAGGGCGATTGCCATGGGCGAGGCGCCGTCGGGCATTGGCGCGCCCGCGAGATCGCGCAACTCCACAGCCGCCTCGAGATCTGCGGCGGTGCGCAGGTCGGACACATCCCGCCGCAGGCCCGCGAGTGCGGCGAAGGCGGGGTTCAGCGCCAGCACCGAGCCGTCGGACGACAGGACGACCGCGCCGACGGGCATGCCCTCGAGCAGCGCCGCGAGGGCGGGCCCGCACATGGTCTCGAGGCGCGAATCCACGGGACCACGCTACTCGCATGCGCCGGGCGGCGCGTCACCGGGCCGCCGGCCTGCCGAACCCCACCTTAGTGGCAGGCCCCGGTGCAACACTGGATTCCATGGGCGCAGCACCCCTCACCACCCGCGAGCGCACGCTGCGCCGCTGGATAATCGCGCTGGCGGCAGTGGCCGGGGTGATGCTGATCCTCGCCATGGCCGTGGTGCTGTACTGGCTGCGGTTCGTGCTGCCCACCGAGCCCGATCCGTTCACCCGGGGCCCGTGGGTGGCGGCGGTGTCGGGCACCAGCGCGCGAGTGGCGTGGACCATCGATCCGCAGCAGCCGGTGCGCGTGCGCGCCACATCCCCCGCCGGCCGCACGATCTCGTCAGACAACGGGGTGCTGCGGGGCCTCACCCCCGGCACCCGCTACGGCTGGGTGGCAGACGTCGACGGCACTGCCCGCGCATTCGGATCGGTGACCACCCCTCCCCCGTCGCCCGGGGATCCCGTGCGGTTCATCATCACCGGCGACTACGGCGCAGGGGGCGAGGACCAGTACGCGGTGGCGCGGGTTGCCGCCGCGCAGGGCCCCGCCTTCACGGTGTCGACCGGCGACAACGTGTACCTGGCGGCCGCCCCGGCACTGTTCGACCAGACGATCTTCCGCCCGCTGCGCCCGCTGCTGTCTCAGGGGCCGCTGCTGGGCGTGGTGGGCGACCACGACACGCTGTGGAAGGGTGGCCGCCCCCTGGCGGAAACCCTCGGGTGGCCCGGGGGCGGTGACCGCTCGGTGCAGAGGTACGGACGCCTCGTGTTCATCACCCTGGGGGTCGAAGGTGACGCAGCGGACCTGCCGTTCCTGCGCAGCGCCCTCGCGCGCACGCGCGACGCAGACGCCCGCTGGGTGCTCATCCACCGTCCGCCCGAGGCCGGCAACCCCGTGCTGCCCGTGGTGGCCGATGCCGGTGCCGCCGCCGTGCTGAGCGGCCACAACCACCGGTACGAGCGGCGCACCGTGGACGGCGTGCTCTGCCTCACCGTGGGCACCGGGGGCGCGCCCAGGTCGGACGGCGATGAGTTCACGCCCGAGAGCGCCGACGCCGTGGTGTCGATCGCCGAGTTCGGCGCCGTGCGCGCCGACTACCGCCGGGGAGCGGTGGACTACGCGTTCATCGACCTGCGCGGCGAGGTGCTCGACCGCTTCCGCGCGCCGGCCCGCCCATGACCTACCGGCGCGTGATCCTCGCCGTGCTGGGAATCGCCGACGTGGTGGCGCGGCTGGTGCTGGGGCTTCCCGCGGCCTTCGGCGTGCTGATGATGGTGGCGATCATCGGGGTGCCGCTGGCGGCGGCGTTCCTGGCTGCCGACTGCATCCCGCTGCGGCGCGGCCACGCCATCGCGTCGGCCGTGGCGCTGGTGGGCCTGCCGCTGGCCCTGCTCGTGCCGGTGTGGGGCTGGGTGGCCGCGGCCGCGGTGGTTGCCGCCCAGGTGGCTGCCTGGGCGGGGTCACGCCGCTAGCGGGCGCGGAACCTGAACATGCCCGCCTGCGTGTGGCCGTCCTCGGACTGCACCGTCCAGCGCACCCGGTAGCTGCCCGCGCGCGGCATGCGCGTTCGCACCAGCACCCGCGCGGCATTCCGGGGGTCCAGGCGGGCAGCTGCGGCGTGGTCGACCCCCCGGGCATCGAGCACCTGCACGCCCACCACGCGCCGCAGGCGGTCGGTGAACGACAGGCTGACGCTCGCAGGGAATGCCGCCACCACCGATCCCGCCTTCGGCGTGCTCGATGCGATGCCTGAGTGGGCTGTCGCCGTCGACGCGGTGCCCAGGGCGATAGCGGCTGCAAGCACCATGAATGCCCGTGCGATCCAGGCCGACCGGGCCATGCTCCATGACGGCGTCCTCATCACGTCACAACCCTAACCGGAGGCGGCGGGCACCGCGGGCGCGACAGGTATCCTCGAACGCATGCGACGACTCCTCATCACGGCCGCTGCGGCGGCCCTCATCGCCGCCCCGGTTCTCGCCGGCTGCGGCTCATCCGACTCGGCATCCAGCACGGCGGCCGCCGACACCGCGGCATCTGGCGCGAAGACATGGTCGGCCCCGCCGAAGATGTCCATTGACGTCAACGCGGCGTACACGGCTGACCTCACGACGTCCGAGGGTGACATCCAGATCGCTCTCGACCCCAAGCAGGCGCCGAAGACCGTGAACAACTTCGTGTTCCTTGCGAAGCAGGGCTTCTACGACGGCGTCACCTTCCACCGGGTCATCCCCGACTTCGTGATCCAGGGCGGCGACCCGCAGGGCACCGGCCAGGGTGGCCCCGGCTACCAGTTCGAGGACGAGCTGCCGAAGGCCGGCGCCTACAAGGTGGGCTCGGTGGCCATGGCCAACGCGGGCCCCAACACCAATGGCTCGCAGTTCTTCATCATCGTCGGGGCGCAGGGCGCAGCACTGCCGCCCGCCTACTCGCTGTTCGGCAAGGTGACGCAGGGCCAGGACGTTGCCGACAAGATCTCCACCATGGCCGCGCCCGGCACCGAGACGCCCGACCCTCCGGTGACGATCGAGAAGGTGACGATCACGGAGAAGGACGCGAAGTGAGCCCGCTGGCCGGCTTCACCCGATCGACCATCGGCGTGACCGGCACGGACATCGCGGTGGCAGTGGCGGGCTCCGGCCCGCCACTGCTGCTGCTGCACGGATTCCCCCAGACCAAGGCAATGTGGCACCGGGTGGCGCCAATGCTGGCCGATCACTTCACGGTGGTGTGTGCCGACCTTCGTGGGTACGGCGACAGCGGGCGGCCCGGGAGCGGCCCGGACCATGCCGGGTATTCGAAGCGCGCGATGGCGCAGGACCAGGTGGAGGTGATGTCGGCCCTGGGGTTCGATGCCTTTGCCGTCGCGGGCCACGACCGCGGGGCACGGGTTGCGCGCAGGATGTGCCTCGACCACCCCGAGCGTGTCACCGCGGCGGCGGTGCTCGACATCGTGCCCACGGCGAAGGTGTTCGCCACCACCGACCAGGCGCTTGCCACGGCCTACTACCACTGGTTCTTCCTCATCCAGCCCGACGGCCTGCCCGAGCACATGATCGGCGGGGACGCCCGCTGGTGGCTGAACGAGACCCTTCGTCGCTGGGCTGCGCCCGGGTTCCGGTTCGACCCCGATGCGCTGGCCGACTACGAGCGGGCGTTCGACGACGCGGCCACCATCCACGCGCAGTGCGAGGACTACCGGGCAGCGGCGACCATCGACCTCGAGCACGACGCCGCTGATGCGGGTGCCCGCATCGCCTGCCCCCTGCTGGTGCTGTGGGGCGCGAAGGGGGCCATGCACCGCATCTACGACGTGCTGGGCACCTGGATGGACGAGGGCACAGACGTGCGGGGCCGGGCCATCGACTCGGGGCACTTCCTGGCCGAGGAGGCGCCGGAGGACACCGCGCGGGAGTTGCTGGGGCTGCTGCCCCGGGCGTGAGCGCTAGGTGGCGCGCAGGCGAAG
>CAZIQQ010000107.1:0-6212 GCA_964541555.1 uncultured Bifidobacterium sp.
CGGCATTTGCGGGGGCCGCAAATGCATCATCCCCGGTTGCGATCGCCGCCACCCCCTCATCCGGGGCCCGGCCCCACGCGCCGCGGACCCCCGGGGCCCGGTGCGGGTCTATGCTTCCCGCCCCATGTCGCAGATCGACGAACTCGACGAATACGACGCCGAGCTGGAGCTCCGGCTGAAGCGGGAATACGCGGATGTCTTCCCGCTGTTCCGCTACTGCGTGCTGACGCAGGAGGCCACGTACCTCTGCAACAGGCTCGAGCGCCAGTACGAGCCCCAGGCCGCGTACCCGTTCTTCCACGTGGTGATGGAGGACGTCTGGGTGTGGGACAAGAACCGCCCCACGCGCATCATCCCGCGCGTGGAGATCCACACCACCCAGGACATCACGGTGGAGGTCCTGCGCGCCGATGACGAGCCGGTGGCGTGATGCTGCTGGCCGTCGATGTCGGCAACTCGCAGACGGTCGCCGGGCTGTTCTCGGGTGATGAGCTGCTGCACGACTGGCGGGTGTCCACCATCAGGCGCACGACGGTCGACGAGCTGGCGGCCAGCCACGACAACATCCTGCAGCTGCGGGGCGGCAGCCTCACCGAGGTGGACGACGTGGTCGTGGCCTCCGTCGTGCCCGAGCTCACCGTGGCCTACCAGGCGCTGGCCGACCGCTACCTCGACCGCCCGGCCGTGGTGGTGGGGCCCGGCGTGCGCACCGGCATGCCCCTGCTGGTCGACAACCCCCACGAGGTCGGCGCAGACCGCATCGCCAATGCCGTGGCGGCCCACGCCGCGCACGGCGGGCCCTGCGTGGTGGTCGACTTCGGCACGGCGACGACGATCGACGTGGTGTCCGCCGACGGTGAGTTCCTGGGCGGCGTCATCGCCCCCGGGGTGGACAGCGGCCTCGACGCGCTGTCGCAGCGCGCCGCCCGCCTGATGCGGGTCGAGCTGGCCACCCCGCCCGCGGCCATCGGCCGCAACACGGTGGAGAGCATGCAGTCGGGGCTGGTGCTGGGCGCTGCGGCGATGGTGGACGGCATGGTCACCCGTATCGCCGCCGAACTCGGCGCGCAGCCGGTGGTGGTGGCCACGGGCGGGCTGGCCCCCCTGGTCATCCCCCAGTCGGTGCTCATCGAGGAGCACGAGCCCATGCTCACCCTCGAGGGGCTTCGCATCGTCCACGAGCGCACCTCGGGCGCCCCCGCGCGGGGCAGGCGCAGGTGAAGAAGCGCATGCGCGCCCTCGTGGCCGCGCGCGCGAAGGATCCCGTTCCGCCGCCGCAGGCCGCGGGCCCGTGGCCGCTGTCCGAGCCGTTCCGCGTGGGCTCCGTGGAGATCCCCAACCGCGTGGTGCTCGCCCCGCTGGCGGGCATCGGCAATCGCCCGTTCCGCGAGCAGGCGCGTCGCCACGGCGCGGGCCTCGTGGTGTCGGAGATGGTTGCCGCGCACGGAATCCGCCACGGCAACCAGCGCACGCGGTCGATGCTCGAGCTCGGGGCGGGGGAGAGCCCGGTGGCCATCCAGGTGTTCGGCGGCGACCCGGCCGTGATGGCCGAGGCCGCCAGGGTGGTGCAGGACGCCGGCGCCGACATCGTGGACATCAACATGGGCTGCCCGGTCCCCAAGATCATGAAGACCGGCGCCGGCGCCGCGCTGCTGGCCGACCCATCGAAGGGTGAGGCAGTGGTGCGGGCGATGGTCGACGCCGTGGACATCCCGGTGTCGGTGAAGATGCGCCGGGGCATCAGGCCGGGCGACATGGACCCGGCCGAGACCGCACGCAGGTTCGAGGCCGCGGGCGCGTCGCTCATCACCATCCACCCCCGCGCCGCCGCCGACGAGTACTCGGGCACCGCCGACCACTCCATCAGTGCATCCGTGGTGGCCGCCGTCGATGTGCCGGTGCTGCTGAGCGGCGACATCGCCGACGCCGCGGGCGCCCGCGAGGCGATGGCGATGACCGGTGCGGCCGGGGTGATGATCGGCCGGGCGGCCCTCGGGAACCCCTGGGCCCTCGGGGCGATCGCGCGCGGCGAGGCCGAGCCGCGGCCGGATGCCGCCCAGGTGCTCGACGAGCACATCGCCTTCTGCCACGACATCGCGGCCCTCATGGGGCCCGATCGCGCATGCCACTACCTGCGCAAGTTCCACTCGTGGTACCTCGCGGGTCGTGGCATCGACGACGCCGACATACAGGCCCTGATGGAGGACCCCACGCTCGACGATGCCGTGGCCCGGCTGCTGTCGCTGCGCGAGCGAGCGCGTATCGCCGTGACGTAGTGCTTGCACGCCGACGACGCGCTCGGATAACGTGCGCGGCCGTCAGTTCCGGCCGCAGGCGTCGAGGGGAGTCGAAGTGGAGCGTGAGGTCATCCTCACCCAAGAGGGGTACGACAAGCTCCAGGAGGAGATCGAGTACCTCACCACGCACAAGCGGCGCGAGGTGGCCGAGCGCATCAAGACGGCCCGTGAGTTCGGCGACATCTCGGAGAACTCCGAGTACGACGACGCCAAGAACGAGCAGGCGCACGTGGAGTCGCGCATCCTGCATCTCGAGCACCAGCTGCGCAACGCGCGCATCGTGGACAGCCACGACGTGGACACCGGCGTGGTGTCCATCGGCACCAAGGTGACCCTGCGCACCACGGCCGACAAGAAGACGAAGGTCTACGCGCTCGTGGGATCGGCCGAGGCCGATCCGCTCCAGGACCGCCTGTCGAACGAAAGCCCGCTGGGCAAGGCCATCATCGGTCGCAAGAAGAACGACAAGGTCACCGTCACCACGCCCCGCGGCCAGGTGGAGTACCAGGTCGTGAAGATCGAGGCGGGGGACTGACCACCCCCGACGAGGCCGCGGCCGGGGAGGCCGACGGCGGCATCGACCGCCTGATCGCCGACCGTCGCCAGAAGGCCGCCGACCTCAGGGCGGCGGGCATCAACCCCTACCCGGCCCGCTTCACGGGCCGTATCGCGGTGGAGGACGCCCGCGCAGCGGGGGACCCCCTGGAGCCCGGTGCCGAGGCGGATGGGCAGGTGGCCGTGGCCGGCCGGCTGGTGGCGCGCCGTGGCCAGGGCAAGACCGTGTTCGCCGACCTGCAGGACCGCTCGGGCCAGGTGCAGGTGTGGGCCACCCTCGACCGCCTCGGCGAGCAGGGGCTCGCGGTGCTGGCCGATGCCCACCTGGGCGACATCATCGGCGTGCGGGGCACCGTGGTGCGAACGCGGCGCGGCGAGGTGTCGGTGGCGGCCGACTCGGTGGAGATGCTGGCCAAGTCGTTGCGCCCGCCGCCGGATCGCCACGCCGGCCTGCGCGACCCCGAGACCCGGTACCGCCAGCGCTACCTCGACCTGATGGCCTCCGACGAGGTGCGCGACCAGTTCGTGACGCGCGCGCGCGCCATTTCCGGCGTTCGCCGCTACCTGGACGACCGCGGCTTCATCGAGGTCGAGACCCCGGCGCTGCAGCCCATCTACGGTGGTGCCGCCGCCCGGCCGTTCGTGACGCACCACAACGAACTCGACCGGGATCTCTACCTGCGCATCGCGACCGAGCTCTACCTCAAGCGCTGCATCGTGGGCGGGCTCGAGAAGGTGTACGAGATCGGCAAGGACTTCCGCAATGAGGGCGTGTCGTTCAAGCACAACCCCGAGTTCACGATGCTCGAGACCTACGAGGCCTACGCCGACTACGAGGACGTCGCCGGCATGCTCGAGGAGATGGTGTCGGCTGCGGCCGTGGAGGCCACGGGCGGCATGGTGGTGCCGTGGAAGGGCGGCGAGATCGACCTGACCCCGCCATGGCGCCGCGTGCGCCTGGTGGACGCCCTGCGCGAGACCAGCGGCATCGACGTCCTGGCGCACCCCGATGCCGCCGACCTCCGCGCCCGCATGCGCGAGGCGGGCCTCGATGCCCCCGACAACGCCCCGTGGTCCAAGCTGGTGGACGGCATCCTCTCGCAGTCGCTCGAGCCGACCCTGGTGCAGCCCACGATCCTGCTCGACTATCCGCTGGAGCTCTCGCCCTTCGCCAAGCGCCGCGAGGACGACCCCCGCCTGGTGGAGCGCTTCGAGGCCTTCTGCGGTGGCATGGAGATCGCCAATGCGTTCTCCGAGCTGAACGACCCGGACGACCAGCGCGAGCGGTTCGCGATGCTGCAGGCCGATCGCGCGGCCGGTGACGACGAGGCGCAGCCCGCGGATGAGGACTTCCTCACGGCCCTCGAGCACGGCATGCCCCCCACGGGCGGCCTGGGCCTGGGCATCGACCGCCTGGTGATGCTGCTGACCGACCGGCACTCGATCCGCGAGGTCATCCTGTTCCCCGCGATGAGGAGCGAGGTTGCGCGAGGGCGCTGAGGTGATAGCGTCCCCCGCCGTTTCGTAGAGCAGTCCCAACCTGGAAGGTCACATGGCGAAGCCGCGCGGTCGCGGACGCATCAAGAAGAAGAAGGGCGGCGCGCCCGCGCCGCGAAAGCGCCGTCCCCTTCTTGCGGCTGAGGAGCTCGACTGGAAGAACTTCCCGTCGCTCCGCCGCTTCCTGTCCGAGCGGGGCAAGCTCCGCTCCCGTCGCATCACGGGTCTCTCGCGCCGTCAGCAGACGCAGCTGGCGCAGGCCGTGAAGCGTGCCCGCACCATGGGCCTGCTGCCGTACCCGGACCAGGACCGCTCGGTCAAGGCGCACCGCGCCGCGAACCCGATTCCGGTCAGCGCCCCCGAGGGCGTGTCCGAGGATCTGGTGGCCGAGGAGATCATCGAGGTCGAGGGCGTCGAGACGGAGATCGTCGAGGCCGGGTCGGTCGAGGTGGTCGAGGAGCCCGTTGCCGTGGGCGCCGGTGACTCCGAGGAGTCCGAGGCCTAGACCCCGGTCGGGACCCCCGCGGTCCCGCTGCATGGAGTGTCAGTAGAGGACCCGTCGACGTCCGGTCGTCGGGTCCTCCTGTCATTATTCCCCGATGGAGATGGGTGCTTGTCCGGCGTGCGACGCCGCCCTCACGTGGAGGCACAACGGCCTCTGGTGCGACAGGTGCCACCGCAAGGTGGAGACCTGCTGCGAGGGTGCGCCGCAGCAATGCGCGGAAATCGATTCGGGGAACGACCGAACACCCGTGGTCGAGGGCTGACCCGGTGCTACCTTCGGCATCCATTTCATCCGCCGTATACGGCCCCTGAGAGGGCCCCGGAAGGATTGAGGCACGATGTTCGAACGCTTCACCGAGCGCGCCCGCCAAGTGGTCGTACTGGCCCAGGAGGAGGCGCGGACCCTCAAGCACAACTACATCGGCACCGAGCACATCCTGCTCGGCCTGCTCCGCGAGGAGGAGGGGCTGGCAGCCCGCGTGCTCGAGGGCCTCGAGATCACGGTGGAGGAGGTGCGCGCCCAGGTCATCCGCATCGTCGGATCGGGCGAGGAGGTCACCTCCGGGCAGATCCCGTTCACCCCGCGTGCCAAGAAGGTGCTCGAGCTCGCCCTGCGTGAGGCGCTGTCCCTGGGCCACAACTACATCGGCACCGAGCACATCCTGCTGGGCCTCGTGCGTGAGAACGAGGGCGTCGCCGCGAGGATCCTCGCCGACTTCGACGCCGACTCGGAGAAGATCCGCAACGAGATCATCCGCATGCTGTCGGGCCCCGGCCGCCGCCAGGGGCAGGGCACTGGCGGAGGCTCCAGCAGCCAGGCGGGGGACAAGAAGTCGAGCAAGCTGCTCGACCAGTTCGGCCGCAACCTCACCAAGCTGGCCGCCGACGGCAAGCTGGACCCCGTGGTCGGTCGCCAGAAGGAAATCGAGCGGGTCATGCAGATCCTGGCCCGCCGCACCAAGAACAACCCGGTGCTCATCGGCGAGCCGGGCGTGGGCAAGACGGCCGTGGTCGAGGGCCTGGCCCAGCGCATCTCGTCGGGACAGGTTCCCGAACTGCTGCGCGGCAAGCAGATCTACACGCTCGACCTGGCCGCCCTGGTGGCCGGCTCGAAGTACCGCGGTGAGTTCGAGGAGCGCCTGAAGAAGGTGATGAAGGAGATCGCCCAGCGCGGCGACACCATCCTCTTCATCGACGAGATCCACAACCTCGTGGGCGCGGGCGCCGCGGAGGGGGCCATCGACGCGGCCTCCATCCTCAAGCCGGCCCTGGCGCGCGGCGAGCTGCAGACCGTGGGCGCCACCACGCTCGACGAGTACCGCAAGTACCTCGAGCGCGACTCCGCGCTCGAGCGCCGCT
>CAZIQQ010000108.1:0-5955 GCA_964541555.1 uncultured Bifidobacterium sp.
CGTGCCCGCACAGGTGGCGGGCGTGGAGCGCATCGTCGTGGCATCCCCGCCGGGGCCCGACGGTCTTCCCAACCACGTGGTGCTGGCGGCCGCGTCGATCCTGGGCGTGGACCAGGTGATCGCTGCCGGAGGGGCCGCGGCCATCGCGGCGATGGCGTACGGCACGCAGACCATCGAGCCGGTGGACGTCATCACGGGCCCCGGCAACCCCTGGGTGCAGGAGGCCAAGCGCCAGGTCTTCGGGCAGGTGGGAATCGACTCGGTGGCCGGCCCCAGCGAGCTGGTGGTGCTGGCCGACGACGCGGCAGACCCCGCGGCCATCGCCGCGGACCTGCTGGCCCAGGCCGAGCACGGGCCCGACTCCCCGGCCATCTGCGCCTGCTGGGATCCCGCCGTGGGCGACGCCGTGCAGGCCGCGCTGGCGGTGGCCAATACGCCTGTTGGTACCATCACCCTCGTCGACTGCCCGTCGCAGGAGGACGCCATCGTCCTTGCCGAGGCCTTCGCGCCGGAGCACCTGCAGCTCTCGCTCGCCGACCCCGAGGCCATCGTGCCGAGGATCCGCCGGGCGGGGTGCGTGTTCCTCGGGCCGCTCGGCGCAACGGCGTTCGGCGACTACGTGGCCGGCTCCAATCACATCCTCCCGACGGGGGGCGCCGCGCGCCACGCCTCCGCCGTCGGTCCGGCCACCTACATGCGCCGCATGGCCCTGGTGGACATTCCGCAGGGCGCAGTCGACATCCTCACGCCGCACCTCGCGGCCCTCGCAGACGCCGAGGGCTTTCCCGAGCACCGGCGGTCAGCCGAGATCAGGTCCTCATCATGAGCAGAACAGCCAACATCCGCCGCACCACGGGCGAGACCGATGTCGAGGTGCGCATCGACCTCGATGGGTCCGGCGTGGCCGAGGCCGTCACCGGCATCGGCTTCTTCGACCACATGCTGGTGCTGCTCGCGCGCCACTCGCTGATCGACATCTCTGTCACCGCGAACGGCGACCTCGAGACCGGCAGCCACCACACGGTTGAGGACACCGGCATCACGCTGGGCCAGGCCATCGACGAGGCCCTTGGCGAC
The DNA here is from genome assembly GCA_964541555.1 of uncultured Bifidobacterium sp. Taxonomy (GTDB): domain Bacteria; phylum Actinomycetota; class Thermoleophilia; order Miltoncostaeales; family Miltoncostaeaceae; genus SYFI01. Next base: position 1,078 of record CAZIQQ010000108.1, read on the forward strand.
CGCAGCGGCATCGAGCGCTACGCGAGCTCACTCGTGCCCATGGACGAGGTGCTCGTGCAGGTGGCCATGGACCTCTCGGGGCGGCCCTACCTGTCGTTCGACGCCGAGCTGGCGCCCATGGTCATCGGTGGCTTCGAGACCGACCTCGTGGCCGAGTTCCTGCGCGGCCTCGCCAACTCGTCGCGCATGACCCTGCACGTCGACGTGCTCAAGGGGGGCGGCCCGCACCACGTGATCGAGGGCTGCTTCAAGGGCGTGGCCCGTGCGCTGCGTACTGCCGTGGCCCTGAACCCGAGGGTCAGCGGCGTGCCGTCCAGCAAGGGCAGCCTGTGACGCAGGCGGGTCCGGGTCCCGTGGTGGCCCTCCTCGATTACGAGATGAGCAACCTGCGCAGCGCGGGGAAGGCGCTCGAGCGCCTCGGGGCGACCGTCCGCGTGGCGGCGCGCCCCGGGGACGCCCGCGGCTGCGACGCCGTGGTGCTGCCGGGTGTCGGTCGCTTCGGCGCCGCCATGGAGCGCCTGGCCCGCCACGACTTCGTCGCGATGCTGCGGCACGAGGCGGCCGCGGGCACGCCGGTGCTCGGAATCTGCCTCGGCCTGCAGCTGCTCTTCGACGGCAGCGAGGAGAGCCCCGACACCGAGGGCCTGGGCATCCTGCCGGGTCGCGTGCAGCGCCTGCGCACGGGTCGCAAGGTTCCCCACATCGGCTGGAGCGAGGTGCACTGGCGCGAGGGCGTATCCCTCGCGCCCACAGGCGGCGGCCCATCCGATCGCACCTACTACTTCGTTCACTCGTACGCATGCGTGCCCGACGACCCCGACGATGTGCTCGGCACCGCCGATCACGGGGTGTCGTTCACCGCGGCCGCGGGTCGGGGGTGCGTGACCGGCGTGCAGTTCCACCCCGAGAAGTCGAGCGCTGCCGGCCTCGCCCTGATCGGGCGTTGGCTCGATGGGGTGCGCACGGGCGAGGCGGTGGCCGCATGATCGAGCTCTTCCCGGCAATCGACCTGCGCGACGGCGCCGCGGTGCGTCTGGTGCAGGGCGACTTCGAGCGCTCAACGGTGTTCAACGAGGACCCGGTGGCGCAGGCCCGGGAGTTCGCGCGCGAGGGCGCGACGAACCTCCATGTGGTCGACCTGGACGGCGCGCTCCAGGGCAACCCGATGCACGCGCCCATCATCGCCCAGCTGGCAGCCAGCTTCCCCGGCACCGTGCAACTGGGTGGTGGCCTGCGGGATCGGCCCGCCGTGGAGACCGCCATCGCGACCGGCGTTGACCGGGTGGTGGTCGGAACAGCCGTCATCGAGGATGAGGAGTTTCTGCGCTGGGCCACCGGTCGGTTGGGGGACCGGCTGGTGGTGGCGCTGGACGCACGGGACGGACGTGTCGCCACCCACGGGTGGACGCAGGTATCGGACCGCACGGCCGTGGACGTCGCCGCCGAGTTGGCGCGCACCGGCGTGCGGCACCTGCTCTACACCGACATCGGCCGCGACGGCACGCTGGGCGGCCCGAACCTCGAGGCCCTCAGGCGGCTGTCGAATGCGGCGCCCCCGCTGACCATCCTGGCGTCGGGGGGCATCTCGTCGCTCGACGACCTGGTGGCCCTGTCGGCCCTCGGCCTGCCCAACATCAGGGGCGTCATCGTGGGGCGCGCCCTGTACGAAGGCCGCTTCACGGTGGCCGACGCCATCTCGACCCTGGCGGCCTCGGCGCGATGATCCGCGTGATCCCGTGCCTCGACGTCGACCGCGGGCGGGTGGTGAAGGGCGTGAACTTCGTGGACATCCGCGACGCCGGTGATCCGGTGGAGCTTGCTGCGCGCTACGACGCGGAGGGCGCCGACGAGCTGGTGTTCCTCGACATCACGGCCACGCACGAGGAGAGGGACACCATCATCCACCTCGTCGAGCGCACCGCCGAGGAGGTGTTCATCCCCTTCACGATCGGCGGGGGCCTGCGCAGCGAGGACGACATCCGGGCGGTCCTCGCGGCGGGTGCGGACAAGGTGTCGCTGAACTCCGCGGCCGTGCGTGACCCCGATCTGGTCGAGCGTGCCGCGCTGCGGTTCGGCGACCAGTGCATCGTGGTGGCCATCGACGCCAAGCGTCGCCCCGACGGCTCGGGCTGGGAGGTCTACCTGGCCGGTGGGCGCAAGGAGACCGGCCTTGAGGCCGTGGCGTGGGCGGCCGAGGCCGCGCGTCGCGGCGCGGGCGAGTTGCTCGTCACCAGCATGGACCGCGATGGCACGCAGGTGGGGTTCGACACCGAACTGCTGGCGGCCATCGCCGACGCCGCGCCCGTGCCGGTGATCGCCTCCGGTGGCGCCGGCACGCTGGAGCACTTCGCCGAGGCCGTCACCCGCGGCAAGGCGGATGCGGTGCTGGCGGCGTCGGTGTTCCATGATGGGGTCTACACCGTGGGCGAGGTGAAGGCAGCCATGGCGCGCGATGGCGTGCCCGTGAGGAGGTAGCGATGCCACGCAGGGTGATCCGTACTGATGAGGCCCCGGCGCCGGTTGCAGGGGCGCCCTACAGCCAGGCAGTCGCCGCCTCGGGTGGCGAGGTGCTGTGGGTATCCGGGCAGGTGCCCCTCGATGCATCGGGCGCGCTCGCGGCCGACGACGTTCCGGGCCAGACCCGCCAGTGCCTGGCGAATGTCGCGGCCGTGGTGGCTGCGGCCGGTGGCTCCATGGCAGATGTCGTGAAGACCACCGTGTACATGACCGATCTCGCGAACTTCGGCGAGATGAATGCGGTCTATGCCGAGGCCTTTGGCGAGATGCCGCCCGCCCGCGCCACCATCGGCGTGGCCGCCCTGCCTGCCGGCGCCCAGGTGGAGATCGAGGCGGTCGCCGTGCTCGGAGCCGGGGCGTGAGCCCCTATTCGGTGAAGTACCGCCGCTCGATGAGCACCTCGACCGCCATGCGGTCGAGGTAGACCGGGGAGTCCGAGATGGGCCGCTCTGCATTCGCGGGATCCTCGGCCCACAGGCGCACCTCGTCGCGGATGCGGTCGGACTCCGCCTGCAGTTCGTCGAGGGTGCAGCCCTCCCAGCGGGCGATTGCCTGCTGCAGCCCGTCGAGGGCGATCGGGGCGGATGCATTGAGGTTGTCTGCGACGTGATCTCCCATGACGCCGATGCTAGCGCGGTCACCGCGTGCGTCTTGCGGGATCCGATCCTTCCCCGCATCGAGTGGCCGGCCGGAGCGCCGCGCACCAGCCTCGTCGGGGGCGCGGTGCGCGACGCCATCCTCGGCGTGCCGCACGGCCCCGACCTCGACCTGGTGGTGGAGGGCGATGCCATCTCCCTCGCGCGTGACATCGGGCGGGCGCTGGGCGGACGCGTGGTTGCCCACGAGCGGTTCGGCACCGCCCGCATCGAGTTCGCCCACGGACGCCACGTCGACATGGTCACGGCACGCCGCGAGACCTACGCGGCCCCCGGCGCGCTGCCCGATGTCACCCCCGGCGACATCGACGACGATCTGGCCCGTCGCGACTTCACGGTGAACGCCATCGCCTACGTGCTGCACGGGGACGGAGCGGGCGGCATCATCGATCCGCACGGCGGGCGGCACGACATCGCCGCCGAGCGCATACGCCTGCTTCGCACCGGGGCGTTCACGGAGGACCCCAGCCGCGTGGTGCGCGCGCTGCGCTACGCGGCCCGCCTGGGTTTCCGCATGGAGGAGTCCACCGAGGTCGAGGCCCGCGCGGCGGCCGGGGCGGTGCGGCTCGACCAGAGCCGCGTGGGGGATGAGGCACGCAGGCTGCTGGCGGAGGACTCCTGCACGATCGCCCTGGCGATGGGGGAGGCACTCGGCATCGACTGGCCCGACCCCGACCCCCTCCGGTCGGACCGCCTTGCCGCCCTGGAATCCGCACTGGCCCGTCCGGGCGCGCCTGCCCCTGCGGCCTGGGCGCTGAGGCTGGGGCTCGGCGTGCGCGCCGAGGCCGCCGCCGGTGCATCGCTGCCCCAGTGGGCGCGTGCCATCGCCGCCGAGGTGCGGCAGGGGCTCCACCTCGCCCGCGAACTCGCCAAGGTCGCCACGCCGTCGCGCATTGATTCGGAACTCGGGGCGGTGCCCGCGGCCGCGCAGGTCGGGGCCCTGGTCGGGGGTGCCGATGTGGTCGCGCGCTGGTGGGGCGAGTGGCGCGATGTGGCCCCCGAGGTGACCGGTGCCGACCTGGTGGCTGCCGGGGTGAGCCCCGGGCCGGTCATCGGCCGCACGCTCCGCCGGGTCCGTGCGGCCGTGCTTGATGGCGAGGTCGATGGGCGTGGCGAGCAGATGGCCCTCGCACTGTCCGAGGCGGGGCGCATCCGGTGATCGGGCCCGAGCTCATCGGCGTCGACACCGCATGCGAGCGGGTGCATGCCGTGTTCACCACACGCCGCGGAGGCGAGGGCGAGGGCCCTTTCTCCTCGCTCGGGCTTGGTGCCGCCAATGGTGATGACCCCACGGCCGTGCGCGGGAACCGGCGCGCGGTAGCCCGGGCTGCCGGCTTCGATGCGTCGCGTGCGGTCGCGCTGGCGCAGGTGCACGGCGCCCAGGTCGTGCGCGTGGGGGATGCGGGGGGTGACGGCCGCTTCGTGGGCTCGCTCGAGGGCCTCGCCGAGGCTGATGCATCAATCACCACGAGTCCCGGCGTTGCGCTGGCGGCGTTGGGCGCCGACTGTCCTGTCGTGCTGCTGTGGAGCACCGATGGCGTGGCGGTCGGAGCCGCGCATGCCGGGTGGAGGGGTCTGATTGCGGGCGTGCTCGAGGCCGCGGTGGCAGGGCTCGGGGTGCCGCCGGGTTCGGTGCGCGCGGTCGTTGGTCCGCGGGTCGGCCCGTGCTGCTATCCGGTGGACGCCACACTGCGTCACGCGATGG
>CAZIQQ010000109.1:0-5923 GCA_964541555.1 uncultured Bifidobacterium sp.
CAGTACACGATGCGTCACCGCTTCCCGAAGCCCCCGGGCGTCTGAGTCCAACTCAGTCAGGAAGCTGCTTCTTCGAGGGGCGGGTCTTCGGACCCGCCCCTCGTCGTTTCGCGGCCCACGCCCGGCCCGGCACAGCCACTGCGGCGACATGTGGCGGCGAGTCCTCTCTCCCTTTCTCCCCCATCGGCTCGGGCACGCCGGGGCCAGGGTGCTGCAGTTCGGGTTCGGCGCCCAAGTGCCGAGGTCATCGCCCGACCCGCCTCACGGCTGAATCCTTCCATGGTGGCGCAGCGGGCCCTGCCCCCGGTGCCGTCACCCCTCGTGCCCAACGCCCGGGTGCTGCGCGATCGTGCGAAGGCGCAGGCGGCGGCGGGCGATCCGGTGGCGGCGACTAGGACATGTGCACGGGCGTGCCGTACGAGGCGAACTCGTAGAGGTACGGCGCGAACGGCGCGGCGATCCTCACGCACCCATGCGACGCCGGGTAGCCCGGCACGTCGGGGTACTCGTGGAACGCGAAGCCGCCGGTGAAGTACGACGCATACGGCATCCATGAGCTGAACGGACGCGACCAGCTCATGAGTTCCTTGCGGTAGATCGAGTAGGTGCCCCGCGGGGTGTTGCCGGCAGCGCCGCTGGAGAAGTGGATGGCGCGCACCACCTTGCCGCGCTGCACCAGCAGCACGACCTGGCGGTCGATGTAGCCCTCGAGCCACTTGCCGCCGCCCGAGCGCCTGGCCTTGGGCCGCCCGGCCGTGGCCAGGCGCTTCTGGGTCTCGGGGCCGGCGGTGCCGTCGCGGGTGATGCCGTTCCAGCCCTGGAAGGCCATGATCGCCTGCGACAGCGCGTAGTTGGACGTGTTCGATGGCGTGGCATTGGCCGGCAGGTAGCCGAGCCTGGCGAGGCGCCTCACCTGGCCGCGCGGCACGTCGAGGTCGAGGGTGTGGCGCAGCAGGTCACGAAGGCGCGGGCCGATGCGCCGCGGGGCCGCGAGCTCAGGTGACCCGTTCACCGCACCCGGCACGGTGATGAGCGCCAGGTGCTCGGAATCCCAGCCCGCACGGGCCAGGCGGTCACGCAGCTGCATGGTGAGCTTCGGGGGGATCGTGACGTCCTTGGCGCCCCTGATGAGCGTGATGTGCTCGTGGAAGCGCTGCGACCTGATGGTGGAGTTTCCGCCCAGCTGAAGCGGGAACACCACCTGCTGGGTGGCCGGGTCCAGCACGACCGTGCGCGTGGAGTCGAATGCCGATATGCCGAGCGCGCCGTCGATGCGGCTGGGAAGCGCGCGGGTCATGGCCACGGCCAGGGCGGCGCCACTCGACTCGCCCAGGATCACCAGGCGGGTGCTGTCGAGGTCGGTGCGCCGGTCGAGCACGTTGAGCAGCTGGTCGATAGCCGCCACGTCGCCGTTGCGATGGTCGGCCTGCATGGGGTACCAGCACTGCCGGTTGCCGAGCGCGGCGCACGGCAGCGCATCCATGGCCACGGCAGCAGCGCCCGTGCTGTTGATGGAGTACCCGAACCGGTCGAGGGCATCCTGAGCCGTGGTGCCCTCGCGCGGAAGCACGACGACCACGGGCGGGCGGCTGCCCGCGGGGGCGTTGGTCGGCGCGCTGATGATGGCGTGGCGCTCGACCCCGGCCGCGGGGAACGAGATGTCCTCATTCGCGGCAGTGGCAATTGCGGGGATGCTGAGCAGCGCCAGCGCGGCGGCCCCCATGATCACGGTGCGTGCAGGCATGCGGCACATATTCTCCGCGGCCGCTGCCCGGCCCTGCCCATGTATGTTCCGCGCCATGACCGACCCGAACGCCGATATCCGCATTCCGCTCGACCTGCTGCCCGCCGATGGGCGCTTCGGCAGCGGCCCGTCCAAGGTGCGCGTGGAGGCCCTGCGCGCGCTGGCCGAGACGGGTGATGCCTTCATGGGCACCTCGCACCGCCAGAAGCCCGTCAAGGACATGGTTGGGCGCGCCCGCACCGGGCTGTCGACCCTGCTGGGGCTGCCCGACGGCTACGAGGTGCTGCTGGGCAACGGCGGCGCCACCGCCTTCTGGGACGTCGCGGGCTTTCGCCTGGTGCGGGGGCACAGCCACCACGCCGTGTTCGGCGAGTTCTCGTCGAAGTTCGCGCAGGCCATGCGCGAGGCGCCGCACGTGGCCGATGCCACCACCGTGGAGTCGGACCCCGGCACGCACCCGCTGGTGCAGGCCGTGGCGGGCGTGGATGCCTACGCCCTGACGCAGAACGAGACATCGACCGGCGTGTGCATGCCGGTGGCGCGCCCGGCGGGCGCCGACGACGACGCGCTGGTGCTGGTGGACGCCACTTCGGCGGCCGGCGGCATGCAGGTGGACGCCGCGGAGTTCGACGTCTACTACCTGTCGCCGCAGAAGGCGCTGGCCAGCGATGGCGGGCTGTGGCTGGCGGCGTGCTCGCCGCGGGCACTCGCACGCATCGACGAGCTGGGGGACCGCTGGTGCCCGGCCTCGCTCGACCTCACCATCGCGCGCGACAACTCGGTGAAGGACCAGACCTACAACACGCCCGCGCTGGCCACCATCTTCCTGCTGGTGCAGCAGGTGGAGTGGATCCTGGAGGAGGGCGGACTGGCCTGGGCCGAGGCGCGCACGCGCGAGACCTCGGGCGTGCTGTACGACTGGGCCGAGGCGCATGAGATGGCCACGCCCTTCGTGGCCGACCCCGGCATGCGCAGCCCCGTGGTGGTGACCATCGACTTCGACGACCGGGTGGATGCCACGCGGGTGAGCGCGATCCTGCGCGCCAACGGCGTGGTGGACACCGACTCGTACCGCAAGCTGGGGCGCAACCAGATACGCATCGCCACCTTCCCGGCAGTGACCCCCGACGACGCCCGGCAGCTCACCGCGTGCCTCGACCATGTCGTGGGTGCCATTGCCGGGTAGGGTCGGGGCATGACGCGCAAGGCCAGCAAGGGGGACCGGGCGCCCGCGCTCGACGAGGACTCCATCGAGCAGTTCGAGGTGGGGCAGGAGACCGACAGCGCACGGGGCGCGCTGGTCAACGCCGTGCGCGACGTGCTGGAGGGCGCGGACGCGGACGACGTGCAGGCCGTGGCCACATGGCTGCAGGCGGTGGCCGACGGGAGATCGGCCGACGACCTCACGGCCCTGGGCCAGGCCCTGGCCGATCAGGATGAGGTGGTGTTCGGCACGCCCCCGGTGCACGGTGGCGACGAGCTGGTGGACGACTGGCGCACGGCCCCCTACCCCTACCGAAACCTCATGCGCCGCAAGGCGTACGAGAAGGAGAAGTACCGCCTGCAGGTGGAGCTTCTGAAGCTGCAGGCGTGGGTGAAGGAGACCGGCCAGCGGGTGGTGATCGTGTTCGAGGGGCGCGACGCCGCGGGCAAGGGCGGCACCATCAAGCGCTTCATGGAGCACCTGAACCCGCGCGGCGCCAGGGTTGTGGCGCTCGAGAAGCCCACCGACATCGAGCGCGGGCAGTGGTACTTCCAGCGCTACATCGAGCACCTGCCCACGCGGGGCGAGATCGTGCTGTTCGACCGCTCCTGGTACAACCGCGCCGGCGTCGAGCGGGTCATGGGCTTCTGCAGCGACGACGAATACGACGAGTTCATGCGCCAGGCGCCCGAGTTCGAGCGGCAGCTGGTGCGCAGCGGCACCCACCTCGTGAAGTTCTGGTTCTCGGTGAGCCGTGAGGAGCAGCAGCGACGGTTCGCCGAGCGCGAGCGGCACCCGCTGAAGCAGTGGAAGCTCTCCCCCATCGACCTGGCGTCACTCGACAAGTGGGACGACTACACGCTGGCGAAGGAGCAGATGTTCCTCCACACCGACACCGACGACGCCCCCTGGATCGTCATCAAGTCGGACTGCAAGAAGCGCGCGCGGCTGAACGCCCTGAGGTACGTGCTGCACCGCATGCCCTACACGGGCAAGGACGTCGAGCGCATCGGGGCGCTCGACCCGCTCATCGTGGGGCGACCGACGCTGGTGATGCTGCAGGACCGCTAGGGCCCTACGGGGACTGGTTGGCCAATTGGGCCACCATGAGGGCGATGAGCACCAGCGCGGCCACGGCGGCCCAGCGGCGCCGCGCCGGCCCTCCCTCGCCCAGCCACTCGGCCATCGGCCAGGCCAGCGGGTACGCCAGCAGGCCCAGCCGGGCCAGCGAGGTGACCGAACCGCTGGACAGCGGCACCACGAGCACCAGGAACGCGTAGAGCACCCAGGGCGACCTGAGTCCGCCCTCGCGCCGCCATAGACGCGCGAGCAGGAACACGTAGATGACGCCGAACAGCACGTCTCGCAGCACGGCAGACCAGTCGCCCACCGACAGGCCGGTGAGCTCGGCGATGGTCTCCTTGCCCAGCAGGTCGCGCGAACCGATGAGATCGCCGCCGAAGAGCCCGCCGAGTGCCCGCCCGAGGTCGGCCGGCAGCAGCGACAGCAGGCCCACGCCCAGCTGCCCCCTGCCCCACGCCGCCTGCGCCTGCAGCGGCAGGCTCCACGCGCCCTGGCGGAACTGCATGTACCCGAGGAAGGCCAGCATCACGACGGCCGCCGGCAGCGCGGCCTTCGCCAGCCTGATGCGGCGGCCATCGGCCCCCGCGTACCAGGCGAGCATCACCACCGGTACCACGGCCAGCGCGCCGGTGGGGCGCGTGAGCACGTCGATGGCGGCGACCATGCCCGCCCAGCCGAAGTGCCCCTTCCAGGCCAGGTATCCGGCCAGCGCAGCCAGGCCCAGCGCGAAGCCCTCGGTGTAGGCCATGGATGCCGCCACGGCCGGGGGCGCCAGGGCCAGCACCCACGTGGCGCGCACGGCCATCACGTGGCCGAACCGCCCCTTCGTGAGGTTGAAGAGGGCGACAAGGGCCACGAGGAACATGCCGTTGCCCAGCACCAGCGTGACCCAGAACGGATTCAGGCCAATGGTGAGCGCGACCCACATGACCAGGGGCACCAGCGGGAAGAACGCCACGTTGGTGAAGACCTCGCCCACCTGCCCCACGTCGAACGCGTAGCCGCGACGGGCGATGTCGAGATACCAGGTGGTATCCCACGAGCCGAAGAGGCCAAGGGCGCTCGGCACGGCCTGATCGAGCCCGATCTCGGCCCGGCCGAATGTGAGGCTGGAGATGACGCCCATGCCGATGACGAACAGCCGGGATGCAAGCCAGGCGACGAGGGGAACGCCCAGCCACGCCCACCATGGCAGTGAGGTGAGGCGCTTCTTCCAGGGGGTCACGGGCTGGGCCGGCTGGCCGTTCATCAGCGGGTGACGTTAGGCGACCGCCTGTCGGCCCGCCGCACGGAGCCCGTGGCAAGTGACAGCAGCCACCGCGGCGTCGACCCCCGTGCATGGTCGATGGCGGCGTCCACCATCGCCCCCGCGTCGTCGGCGTGCACGGGGTTACCGTGGCCCATGAGCACGTGCAGGGCCGGGAACCCACGGAGCATGCGCGGGGGCGACACCCGCATCATCGGATGCGGGCCGATCACCTGTTCGGGCCGCGACCGGAAGTACGGCGGGGTGCCAATGGCCTCGGCCACCACCAGCGCGCTGCGGGCCGGCCACCACAGCGCCGACTCGTGCCAGCCGCGGCCATCCCGCACCACGATCACCTGGAATGGCGCGCCGGGCACGTCGTGCCGCGGCACCTGGATGAGCGGCACGCCAAGGTCGGCGGCCATCTGCGCGCAGTCGCGGCCATGCCGGTCGAGCAACTGCAGCACGCCGGCGACCGCGGGCAGGGAGCCGAGCCGGGCCCGCACGTCGGGGTGATCGACGGGGTCGACCAACCACGTGGCACCGTCGGCCACCAGCGCATGGGATGCCCGCTGCATGAAGCCGGGGTCGGAGGCCACCCAGGTGACCATGTCGTCGGGACCGCTGCTGAATGAGACGTCCATGG
>CAZIQQ010000110.1:0-5887 GCA_964541555.1 uncultured Bifidobacterium sp.
GACGCCCTGCGTGAACCGGCCCCACGTCCAGCCGCCGCCAGTGGGCACCTCGCCATGCTCGCGGCTGAATGCAGTCAGTGAGCCACCACTGCCCCTGTAGCTGGTGAGCCGAAGCTCCCACACCGTCGAGTAGGTGCCTGTCGAGCGGTTGAACACACGGCGCGACGTATTGCTGATGCTGCCCGCCCCCGTCCGCTTGCTGCTGAGGTCCATGAAGAGGGAGGCGCTCTGCGAGGTGAACGTGAACCCATCGCACCGCACGGCGGAGTCGGGAATGACGAAGTAGTCCTCCTGGTCCCACTTGTAGGCATACCGCGAAGCGAGCCTGAGGCTGCAGGCGGGCGGCGTGGGCGTGGTGCGCGTGACCTTGAAGGGAGCGCCGAGCACGAGGCGGTAGTTCTTGTTGTCGGCAGGGTTCGTCAACCAGAACGCTCCTGCCGAGTACACCGGATCGACCTGGGTAAACACGCCTGTCGCGCTCCGCGCACTCGCACCGAGCAGTTCCAGTGCGGTGGTGGTGACGACCAGGTTGCGCGCGGCATCGAAGGTGGTGGCGACGGCCGTCTGGAGCGTCGGCCCGTCCACGCCCGACGCGTCGTCGAAACGGGCGTTTACGGACATCGTCTGCGAGTTGAAGGCGAATCCGGGGCATGCGATGGCGCTGTCCGGGATGGGGCGCACGTAGACGTACCCCTGGGCATCCGCCGGGTACTGGGGGGCCAGCGTGATGACGCATGGCTGGGCCTCGAGCTGGACATCGGCCGCTGCCGTGGTTACGCCGGCCCCTGCGAACCCGGCGAGGGCTCCGGGCACGGCGAGGATGAGTGCATGGGCGGTACGGAGGGGCATGGCGTGACGTTCCGGAGTCGGGGTGCGAGGACAAGGGCACAGTAGCCCTGCGCCCCGGGGAGGGGGCCCAACGGCCCCACGCGAGAGGGTTCTCAGGCAGGCATGAGGAACGCGCTCGCCGGTGCAGTAGGATGCCGCCCGCCTGCCGAGGCAGGTGGTTCGCCGACGTAGCTCAGCTGGTAGAGCACTTCACTCGTAATGAAGGGGTCAGCGGTTCGAATCCGCTCGTCGGCTTTTTGGCTGCTGGCGTGGCCTGATCGGCTCGCTACGAGGTCGTGGTGCTGGTGACGGTGCCGACCTCCTGCACCACCATGCGCGCGCCAGCGAGCAGGATGGTCTGCTCGGTGGGGGTCGAGGTGCCGCAGTACAGTTGGGCGGTGGCATCCGCAGGGCCGCTCCAGTAGCCGATCAGCGTGACGGGAGCCGTCGCGCCGTCTGGCAGGACCACTGGCGTGGGGTCGACGATTGCCGGCTGGGTGGGACTGGCAGACGCCCGGATTCCGCACTGCATCGTGGATGCCGAGAGCCCGTTCAGGTCGACCTGCACGGTCGCCGTGCCGGTGATCAGGTACTTGGTGCCCGCGGCCAGTGGGAGGGCCACGATCGTGCCACCGCCGAGCGGGGTGACAAACGGCGTCGTCCTCGTCACCACCCGGGCCGCAGATGGCCCCGCGGCACCGTCTGCCCCCGGCGTGCCCGGGACCCCGGCGGGCCCCTGCGGCCCGGCTGCGCCCGTCTCCCCCGCTGGGCCCTGGGCTCCGGGAGCGCCCTGGGGACCTGGAGGTCCCTGGGGGCCGGTGGCGCCGCGGGCACCCGCCACTCCGCGCTCTCCGCGCCGGCTCCACCAGGTGGCACTCGTGCCCTCGGGGCATCGTCCTCCCACGGAACTCAGGAAGGGTGAGTTCGCCGTGCCGGCAACGCAGGCGGTGACCCGGGTCGGCACGTCGGGCGGGCTACCTGCCGATGCCGCGAGCCCGACCCCCGACAGCACCACCAGGGATCCCGCGAGCCATGCGGCCGATGACACGTTGGCCATGGTGTTCTCCTTCGGTGGAGGGGGGCTGAGCCGTGGGCCTCAGCGGTTGAACAGCTCTCTGAGGTTCTCGACCAGCAGGTAGAGCGCGATGAGCCCGAAGATGATGGCGAGTGTGATGCGCCATTCGATGATGAAGCCGATGGTCAGCACGACGGCCACTGCGAGGGCGAAGGCGCTCATGATGAACTGGGGAAGGCGCCTGCGGGCGGCGGACTCGACGCCCACGAGAACCACCACTCCCACCAGCACGCCCAGCCAGTAGTGCGAGTAGTCGTTGCCGACAAGCAGCCACACCAGGATGGCCAGCAGGACCGACGTGCTCACTGCGGCCCATGCGCGCAACACAAACGTCTGCTTGGCCACCGTCTCGGCCACGGGGCGTGAGCGCAGGTGGTCGCGGGCTCCCGTCTCGGGGATACCCTCCATCATCGCCCTGAGCATCGACGCCCTCTCGGCCGACAGGCGCCGGCGTTCATCGGCCAGCTGGAGGAGGGCCTCCTCCTCGGCCCTGGCAGTGACGTAGCGGCGCTTGGCCAGCGCGCTCGTGACGGTGTCGATCTCCATCGCCTGCGCCTGCACCATCTCTCGGCGGGCTCGCACGCGCCGGGCAGCGATCTCCGTGTCGAGCGCGGCCAGCTCGACGTCAAGTTCGGAGATGCGCTCCTCCACCACGCTGGCGGCGGCCTGCATGTCGGGCGACACCTTCTGCAGCCCCACCCACCCAACCGGGTCGTTCCAGCGCATGCGGTCGATGCCACTGCGCTCGTACCGGGGGCCCGTGGGCCCCGACTCCCCGCCGAAGCGATCGCCGGTGTCCCTCCCCCAGCGGCCGCGGAAGCCCGACACCCATGGCGTGTCATCCCCGATCACCACGGGGGTCCACTCCCGATCGCCGCCCGGACCGATGGCCGTGCCGTCGCCGCGGTGGTAGTCGACGAAGGGGATGCCCAGGCCCTCCTGGAAGCCGCTGGAGTCGGCCCACGGGGTGAGGATGGCCACAGCACGCCGGGTGCTGTTGACGAAGCGCTTCAGCCGTGGTGAGTCGACGCGGATGAGCTCATCCTGCTGCACGAACGAATGCGAGTGCGATCCGGCGCCCGTGTAGAGCACCAGGTGGCCGTCGTGCCAGTCGAGATCGGGGTCGTCAACGCGCCGCCGCAGTGCGTCGCCCTCGGCGTCGTGTGAAGAGGACGCCACCCACCGCGGCACCAGGGTGCCATCGGCGTCGGGCGACAGGTAGATGTTGACGGTCTCCCAGTCGGCCTCGTGGTCATTGATGCCGTTATAGGACGACCGCCAGTCGTTCACCGCATAGAAGAACCAGTACTGGCACACGGTCCATCCGGCATCGCGGACGACCCGTCCGTAGTAGGGCGTCGGCCCCCCGGACAACGCCTCGCGGTAGAGGGTCTCCCCCGCCGAGACCGTGCCCTTGGGCAGTCGGCGGCGGAGCACCAGCGACAGTCGGAAGAAGGCATCGATGATGCGCGTGCTGATGCCGACGTTTGCGAAGCGGGATGCATGGGGCATGCGCGCGTAGTGCCCCTGCCGCCTCCAGTCCCAGTACCGCCAGCGCGAGAACGGCTTCTCGACGAAGCGCAGGTAGAGGGTGCGGTCGGCAAGCGCCTGGCCCGCGTCGGCCAGGCGCTCGATGTCGAGCTCCCCGTGCTCGATCAGCAACTCGTGGTCGCCCGAGGGGGTGATTTCCCACAGGCCGCACTCGCCCACGTAGCCGTCGACCGTGGTCGGCAGGAAGAGCTCGCACGCGTTGTACCTGAGGAGGGGCTCGTGCGCGCGGAGGAGGTCCACGTCGTTCACGGGCGCACTCTACGGCTCCGGCGTCAGGCCGTCGTGCGCACCAGATCGTGATCGGGGCGGATGCCCCAGCGGGCGGCCACCTCGTGCAGATCCTGCTCCATGGGCCACGAGTCGGGCATGGGCTCCCCCACGTGGGCCGGGGTGCCGCCCTTCAGGACCATGCAGCCATGGTTGTCGCCCAGGCGGTCGATCTCGGCGAGGTCCTCGGCGGTGAGCACTATCGCAGTGGGCGTGGTGGCGAGTTCGCGTCGCTGCTCCTCCACCGACTTATGGCCCTGCCCCGCCTCCTGGATGAACGTGGGCACCACGCAGGCCACGCCCTGCTGCGCGAGGGTCCACTGCGCCGCCAGTTGCAGCGGAGTGATTCCGTGCCGCGTGGCGATGGGCTCGATCTGCGCCAGCCGGGCACGCCCCGATTCCACCCAGCCCGCAGGGCGGTACTTGCGGTGGTCGCCCTCCACGAGCGCGTCCTCATCGGGCAGGTCGCCGTGGAAGATGCCGCCGTAGTCCACAACGCGCGCCAGCACCCTGACGTTCTTCTGCGCGAGGGCCGGCAGGGCCATCTTCCCGGGCCACGGCTCGAACGGGTTGAGGATGATCATGGCCCAGTCCATCTCATCGCCGTACATCTCGACGCAGCCGATGAGGTCGAGGGTGAAGCCATTCGCCGGGCCCGGGGCGATGCCGATGGCGTGCGCGAGGCCCTCGGCACGCAGATCGCTCATCGCACGCCACACGGTCTCGTTGGTGTATCCGATGCGGTCGGGGTTGTGGAGCATCACCAGGTCGACGTGGTCGGTGCCCAGTCGCTCGAGGCTGGCCTCGAGGGCGCCGAAGAGGTAGTCGCGGTATTCGTCCTCTCCGCGCAGGGACGGGTTGGTGAACCGCGGGTAGCCGCTCGACCCCTGGCGCACGCCCTTCACGAAATCGTGCCCGATCGCCGCGGCGATGCAGTACGAGTCGCGATCCAGGCCCTTCACCGCGCGTCCGACGATGCGGTCGGCCTCGCCGTCGGCGTAGACATCCGCGGTGACGACAGTGCGGATGTCCTCCCCCGGGCGGATGAGGGCCTCCAGGCGCTCGTCGTCGAGGGGCTCCCCGAAGTGCATGACGCGGCCGCCGCTCCATGCGCCGATCGCCGTGTGTCCGATCTCAGCCATGCCCCGATTGTCTCACCATGCGGTCAGAATCGGCGGGCCGATCGTCACCCCCGGGCCTGCGCGACGACCCTCAGTTGCTCACCCGCTGCGACCACGATGTCCCCGTCGTGCAACTGGCGGCCGCGGCGGTGTTCCGGCTCGCCATTCACCGTCACGCCGTCCGCGAGCAGGGCCTTGATGTCGCCTCCCCCGGATGCCAGGTCGGCGAGCTTGAGCAACTGTCCGAGGCGGATCATGTCGCCCCTGATCGGCATATCGCGCATGCGCTGACGTTAGGGCATGGGCGCGATACCGTCCCGAGCCGTGAGCCGCGTCCGCTGGATCCTCATCGCCCTCGTGTGCGCCGCCATCGTGGCGCTGTCGCTCGTGATCGCGGGCAGGACGGGCGGTGCATCGGAGTTCTGGGGCGGCTACGAGGAGGCCCTCGCCCGCGTGACGGGCGGTGCATGGTGGACCCTGTGGGTGGTTCCGGGGCTGCTGCTGGCACTCGTGGCAGCGCTGGCCCTGGGAATCCGCACGTCTCCCGCATGGACCCGCGATCCCGGCGACCAGGGACGCCGAACCGCCTTCCTCCTGGCCGGAGTCGCGGTGCTGGTGGTGTCGCTGTGCTCGCCAGTGGCCGTCATCGCCCAGGGCGGCCTGCTCACCGCGCACATGATCCAGCACGTCGCCATCGGCGCCCTGGCGCCCCTGATGTTCCTGCTGGCAGTGCCCCGGGCCGCGCGCGGAACGCGTGAGCGGCGTCCCGTCCTGGCGTTCATCCTCCACCCGGCCGTTGCATTCGCCATCTGGCTGGGTTCGACCATCGCCTGGCTCGTGCCCGACATCCACCACGAGGTGCTGTTCCGACCGTGGGTCTGGGTGCTGCAGCAGGTGGCGGTTTTCGGTGCCGGCATCATCATGTGGGCCCCCATCACCGACCGCGTCGTTGACCCGCCGCCGTGGTTCCGCACCGGCGCCAAGTGCGCGTACATGATCGGCGTGTGGTTCGCGGGCGTGGGCATCGCCAACGTGTACTGGTTCT
>CAZIQQ010000111.1:0-5842 GCA_964541555.1 uncultured Bifidobacterium sp.
TCGGCCCCGAGGGCGTCAGCCCTGCGGAAGCTCCCCGATGTTGCGGAGCACGCCGACCGTGGGGGCCATCGTGCGGAACGCCTCGTCCTTCTGGAGCACGCCAACGGTGAACACCGGGGTGTCGGGCTCCATGCGGGCGAGGGTGGATGCAGCGTCGCGCGAGCGCGGCACTGCCTTGAAGCAGGACACCAGGACGGCGTCGACGCCGCCCTCCTGCACCCTCTTGAGGGGACCGGGCCAGAGGGGGTCGATCAGCTCGACGTCCCAACCGGCCTCGGAGAGCTGCTGGACTGCGGCCTCAGTGCCGGGGAAGCGGACCTTCCCCTCCTTGTTGAGGACCTCATCCGTGGGAACTGTGACAAAGAGAAGTTTCGGCATGGCGGGCAGGGTAGACAGCCGGTAACCGGCTTCGCCCCGGAACCGGTGACGGTTCGAGTTCGTTACCCATGCAACGCATCCAATCCGTGTGTACATTGGCGCCCAGCGCGTCCCGCGCACCGAAACGTTTCGCACGCCAGCCAACCCAGGGAGATTCCTTCGATGGCCGTGAAAGCCTCAGACATCCCCAGCATGCCGACGCTCCAGGCGATCGGCAGTCGCCGTAGCTACCGGTACTACGACCCCGCCAAGACGGTCGAGGACTGGAAGATCGACATCATGCTCAACGCTGCACGACTCGCGTCGTGCCAGGGCAACATCAACTGCACCGAGGCAGTCGTCGTCACCAAGGACTCCGACCTCTGGGACGAGATCGAGGAGTGCGTCTCCGGCTTCAACGTGCAGATCATCAACCAGTCGTCGCACCTGATCTTCTGGTTCACGAACCTGAACGCCTGGTACGGCCGTGCCATCGATGGTCTTTCGACCCTCGCGCTCTCCGGCGCCCTCACCAAGTACCACGGCTGGAACTACGAGTTCTCGATGACGCAGACCATTCCGCGTCTGATGAGCTTCCCCGTCGAGCGCACCGACCAGCTGCTGCGCTTCGAGACCGGTCAGCACGTGGCCCAGGCCATGCTCGCCGGTCAGTCGATGGGTGTCGGTTCGATCCTCATCGCGTTCGGCCGCAAGCCGGGCGGCATCCAGAAGGCCTTCGGCCTTCCGGCTCACTACTCGTTCACGTGGGGCCACGCCGTTGGCTACCCGCTCGAGGACGCCGCGGCCGGTGGCCAGCGCGTGCGCCTCAAGTTCGAGTCGCTCTTCAACAACGAGGAGATGGGCAACCCGCGCAAGATGGCGGATGGCCTTGAGGACACCCTCCGCGAGGTCGGCCTCATCCAGGAGCAGGCCCCGATTCCGGGTCGCTTCGAGGAGATCGACGCCCTGGCCGCACAGTTCGGCCGCGACCCCGGCGTCATCTCGTGGCCCGAGAAGGACATCAAGCGCCTGATGGCCGACGATGACTGGGACTTCGGCCCCAACATCAAGGCCCGTGCCCAGCACGTCCTCGACACCGAGGACCTGCCGGAGTACCCGCCGGAGGTCCTCGAGACCTTCCGCACCATCATGGCGGAGCACGGCATCGACACCACCAAGCTGCTGCCGGACGCCTAGTCCACACGGCTCAGCGCAGTACCACCTCGGGCCCCGCCATCTCCGGATGGCGGGGCCCGAGTGCTTTGCGGGCGCGGTAGGCTCGGCATGTACGCCGTGAAATCCATCCCGGGAGACACCAACCGTGTCGCATGAGCTCAGCAGCCGTCACCGCAACACCCTCGAGAAGCTCCTCGATCACCAGGGCCACGCCAACGTGGAGTGGCGCGAGGTCATCTCGCTGCTCGAGCAGGTGGCCGAGGTGGAGGAGGAGCACAACGGCAAGTACAAGGTGAAGCTGGGCTCCGAGGTGCTCTTCCTGCACCGTCCGAAGCACAAGGATGTCGACCAGCAGATGCTGGTGGACGTGCGCCACCTGCTCGAGCAGGGCGGCGTCGGCCTGACCTAGCGGCCGCGCGGGCTACGCTGCGCCCGCAGGCGCCCGTAGCTCAGCTGGATAGAGCATCCGCCTTCTAAGCGGACGGTCGCAGGTTCGAATCCTGCCGGGCGCGTCATGTCCCCGGGCGCGCGGCGCTGCGCCGCTGCCGACGGCACGCTGGTCGGGTAGCCTCCTTCGCCGATGCGCCCCTCCCTCCGGTCGATCCTCGGTTCAGTGGCTGCGGCTGCGGTTCTTGCCCTCGCGGCAGCGTCCGCGCACGGCGCGGCGACGCAGGTGTCCCTCGGGGCACCGATCTCGGAACTCGGCGCGGCGAACGCCGGCTCCGTGCCGTCGGCCGGCCAGCCCTGGACCCGCGCAGAGGTGTCCACGGCAGTGGCGGGGTGGACCTTCGCCTCACCCGGCAAGGGCAACATCGTCGAGGCGCAGTTCTACTTCGAGGTGAGCACCGGCTCGGGCGATGTCCGGGTCATCGCAGCCGACCCGGCAACGCGGACAGTCACGGCGACGTCAGCCGGTTATGCGGTCTCAAGCACGCCGGGTGCCACCCTCACGTTCCCCACGAGCGTGCCGATCGCCGCCGGGCAGGTGCCGGGACTCGCCGGAACGGGGCAGTTCGCGGTTCGCACGTCGAACGATGGCGGCTCGAGCTCGTCCACCCTCACGGGCACGTCGGCCACGCCCGCGGTCGGCTCTGCCCTCAGCCTCTCCACCGGTGGCAGCCGGCTGCTGCAGGCCCGCTACCTCGTGGCGCTCGCCCCGGCGGCCACCACCGCACCATCGATATCCGCGGGCAGCGCGCCGATCGTCGGCACCACGCTCACGGGGAGTGACGGGGCGTGGAACTCCTCACCCACCGGCTACGCACGGCAGTGGGTGCGGTGCGATGCCACCGGCGCGTCGTGCGTGGCGATCGCGGGCGCCACCGGCGCCAGCTACATCGTGGCCGCCGCCGATTCGGGGTCGACCCTGCGGTTCCGCGTGACGGCCTCCAACGCCGAGGGGGGCGCGAGCGATCCGGTGGACAGCGCGCCCACCGGCCTCGTGGCCAGCGGCATCGCCGCTGCCTACGTGAGCGCTCCCATCATCCCGGCCGCCCAGTTCTTCGCCCCCGCGTCATCGCCGCAGCCGAAGGTGACCATCTGCCATGCCACCTCGAGCGCGAGCAACCCCTACGTGGTGATCACCGTTGCGCCGGAGGCGGTGATCACGAAGGGGCACGACCAGCATCAGGACCGCCGCGACATCATCCCGCCGTTCGACTACGAGAAGGCGGGGAAGACCCTCACGTACCCGGGCCTGAACTGGGATGCCCGCGGGAAGGCCGTGTTCGCGGCCGGGTGCACCACACCGTCGTCCGCCCCGGTGAACCAGCTGCTCGACCCGCCGGTGCAGTCGAAGGTGACGATCTGCCACGCCACCGCCAGCGCCTCGAACCCATATGTGGAGATCACGGTGTCCTCATCGGCCATCTCCACGCAGGGGCACGACCAGCACCAGGATCGCCGCGACATCATCCCGCCGTTCTCGTACCCCGGGGGTTCGTTCCCGGGGCTCAACTGGGACTCCACGGGGCGGGCGATTCACGACGCGGGATGTCGCGAACCTCAGCCCGTGCTTAATCCCGCCAGCCAGCCAGCCGATTCCGTGGCCATCTGCCACCGGGTCGGAGGCCCCCAGTACGTGCGCATCGTCGTTGCCGCCCAGGGCGCGTACAACGGGCATGCGAAGAACCACGGCCTCGACATCATCCCGCCGTTCTCGTTCACCCAGGGGCGGCGCACCATCAGCTTCCCGGGCCAGAACTGGGACGCCGCGGGCCAGGCGATCTTCCGCAACGGATGCGTGCCACCGCCCTCGCCACAGCCCATCCGTCCGGAGGTCACCTGCATCGCCCCGCAGGCAGACGGCAGCTTCACGGCCTACTTCGCCTACGCGAGCGACGACACCCTTGCCCGGAACATCGGGGTGGGCGCGGCCAACCTCGTGCAGGTGGACGCACTGTCGAGTACGGCCGTGATCGTCTCGCAGCCGTCCACCTTCCTTCCCGGGCAGGTGGACGTGGCCGTCACGGTCACTGGGCTGGTGCAGGTGGGGTCGGCGAGCTGGACCATCTCCCACGCCGGCACCACCCTCACGGCGACTGCCACGGCGGCGTCGCCGCGATGCCCCTCGCCTCCCGGCAACACGGTCACCGACCCGGCCAATGTCGGGGTCTTCGTCGCGTGCGTGGCACCGGGGCCCAATGGCACGTACTCCGCCACCTTCGGCTACCAGAACGACGACACCTCGATCCTGCAGGTGCCGATCGGCCCCGCGAACCGCGTGGTCGTGAGCGGTACGGACCCCGGTGCGCAGGATCGCGGCCAGCCCGCGTCCCTCGCGCCAGGGCGGCAGGCAGCCGCCTTCACCGTGAGCGGAGTGGCGAAGTCGCGCACGGTCTCGTGGGTGCTCGACTCGCCAGCCGGACAGCGCGTGGCCATGGCTGCGTATTCCGGCCCGCGCTGCGCGGGCGCACCCGACGACTCCCTGCCGCTTGGCGTCACCGCCTCGTGCGTGAAGGGCAACGGGGACGGCACCTATGACGTCACCTTCGGCTACGCCAACCCCAACGGCGTGAGCGTCGCAGTGCCTGCTGGGCCGGGCAACGCGGTCAGCACCAGCCCGGGCGCTCCGGGGCCGGAGACGCGCGGCCAGCCGATCCAGTTCCAGCCGGGCTCGGTGGCGCGGGCCTTCACCGTGACGCGCGTGCCGGTCGGGCAGGCCGTCACATGGACGGTCGCCTACCAGGGCACGGCCAGTGTGACCGCGGGGGCGGACTTCGCCACGCGGTGCACGGGCGATATCCGCGACCCGAAGCGAGACCCCGAGCCGCCGGCCGTGGTCGTTGATCCCGTCCTCCTGCCGCTCGGGGTCTACGTGGAGTGCGTTGACGCCACCCGCACCACGTACTCGGCGACCTTCGGCTACGTGAACCCGAACGGCGTCGTCATCCCGGTTCCGGTCGGGGCCCGGAACACCGTCACGGGCGGGCCCGATCGGGGGCAGCCCTCGCAGTTCGCGCCGGGCACGCACGCATCGGCGTTCGTGGTGAGGGGCATTCCGCGCAGCCGCGCGGTGTCGTGGACGCTCACCGCCCCCGACGGCCGCACCGCGACGGCGACGGCGGATCCCTCTGACCCGAACTGCACCACCGACCTGCCTCCGGACACCCCGCAGATCGACCTCATCGTCGACCCGCCCGACGGGCCACGCGACCCCCGTGATCCGGACTCCAGGGTGCTCATCGACAATCCGGGGCCGGAGACCGGTGGCACCCCGGAGATCGTCATCCCCGTCCCTCCGGGCAGCGGACCGCTGAAGGCCACGAGCACCACGCCCGGCGTGCGCTGCCGCGCCGTCGGCACCCGCGTGCGCTGCCGATCCGCGAAGGACATCCTCCCGGGTCGGGGAATCCGGATCGCCGTGAGGGGGCGGGCGTGCTCGAGCGCCGGGGAACTGCTCGGCGCAGCAGTGGTGGTACAGCGGCCGGGCCCGGGAACCACCGCGGGATCATCGTCGGCGTCGTCGCGCATCGGCGGGTGCCCGTCCCCGGTCACCGGCTAGGGCGGTGACCGGGGACGGGCGCTCGCGCCGCCCCGCGCGCCGGATAGCCTGCCGCCATGGCGCGGCAGGAGAATGACGAGGTGGCCGAGCGCCGCGAGAGGATCCTCGCGGCACTCGCCGCGCGTGCCGGCGAGCGGGTGTCGGGCGGTGCGCTGGCGCGTGAACTCGGGTGCTCGCGGGCGGCGGTGCACCGTCACGTGGACGCCCTGCGCGCCTCCGGAGTGCCCATCGACGCCACCCGCGCCGGGTACGTGCTCGACCCCTCGGCAGACCCCGTGGTTCCCAGCGCGGTGATGCCCCTGCTGT
>CAZIQQ010000112.1:0-5837 GCA_964541555.1 uncultured Bifidobacterium sp.
TCCGTGGCAGGCGCGGCGTTGCCCGCGACGTCGGTCACCGTGCCGGCCCGCAGGGAAAGGTCGACGGTTCCGGAGGACGGAGTGGAACCCCCGCTCACGGTGACCTGGTACGGCCCGGCCCCCGAACCCGTGACCGAGCTGACCGTCCACAATCCACCGGCGCCTAGGGCCTGACGGCTGGTGCCCCCCACCGTGAAGCTGCCCGCCACGAGGCTGCTGGACCTCATCGACTCGTCGAAGGTGATGGTGAACGTGAGACTGGTGGTGCGCTGGATGCCCGGGGGCGCGGTCGTCGACTGGACCGTCGGGGCGGTGCGGTCGACCGTGAGGGTGGTGGCTGCCCGCGAGGCCGTGGGGCCCGGGGTGTTCAGTGAATCCATCACCGCATTGGCGGCCAGGGTGACGATGACGGTGCCCTCGGTGCCACTGGTGCCATCCAGGGTCACGGTGTAGCTCGACCCGGACCCGCTCACGGCAGATACCGACCAGCCCGAGGCTGATCCGCCCACCGAGAAGTCGTTCGTCGCGAGCCCGGTGACCGACGTGTTGAAGACCAGGCTGAAGGTGGCGCTGGTGCCCGACGTGGCGGTGGCCGAGGGCGCGAAGGTGTTGACGACGGGCACCACTGCGGACGCCTGCGCGACCCAGATGACCAGACCCAGGATCGCGCCCACCAGCCCGACGACGAGGCGGTGTGCCCCGCGTGGGGGGCCGGATGCCCGTCCGTGCGAGCTGGGGGAGGTCATGACAGGCGCATTATCGCCGGAATTTCGACAGTTTTGGCGAATTTCGCCGGTTCGGTGCCACGAGAACATCGCGCCGCGCAGGGCTTATGGTGTCGCTCGTGGACGACGACGCCCTTCGCCAGCTGTTCAGCGGGCTCCGCGGTCAGGAGCGACGCGTGCGCAGGCCCCCGCCTGATGGCCGGGGCGGCCTGTTGCTGGCCGAGGGCGCGCGCGTGGTTGATCGCTGCCTCGGCGCAGGTCATCACATGCGTGCGCTGCTGGTGAGCACCGCCTACAACGGCCCCCTCCCCTCCCCTGCCGTGCCGACGCTCACGATCGATCCCGATGAGATCCAGCGGCTCACCGGGTTCGGCGCCATGCGCGAGATGCTGGGCGCATTCGACCGCCCGGCAGATCCCCTGGCCGCCGATGTGCTGCCGATGGCCCGGCGCGTGCTGGTGCTGGAGGGCGTGGCGAACCCCTCGAACGTGGGCACCATCATCCGCAGCGCCACCGCGCTGGGGGTGGACGCCACGCTCATCGGCCCGGGATCGGCAGATCCCTTCGGCCGGCGGGCGCTTCGCACCGCGATGGGGGCCGCGCTGGTGCACCCCTGGGCAATCACCGCCGACCCGCTGGCCGACCTGCGGGCGCAAGGCTTCACCGTGCTCGCGCTCACCCCGGATGCCGACGCCACCCCCCTGCCCCGCGCGCTGGCCCCGCTCGGCGACGGACCGGTGGCCCTCATGCTCGGGGCCGAGGGGCCGGGTCTCACCCCGGCGGCGCTCGAAGGCGCCGATGCGCGGGTGACGATTCCCATGGCGCCCGGCGTGGACAGCCTCAACGTGGCGGCGGCCGGGGCGGTGGCCTGCTGGCTGCTGGCCGGCAGCTAGAGAGGCGACCACCGGAATCGAACCGGTTCATGTCGGTTTTGCAGCCCGATGCGTTCCCACTTCGCCAGGTCGCCGTGGCGGCATCAGGGTAGGGCACCGCGGCCCCGCCCGCCAGAGCACGCCGGTACGCCCGGCGCGTTCGATACCCCTCTGGCCGGTGCGCAATGCGCGCGATGCGCAGTGCGCCCGGTGCGCGTGATCGCGGCCGCTGCCGCAGGAGTGCTGGTGGCGCCGGGCTACCTCGGCCTGATGGTCGCCTTGAACTCCACGAAATTCGTGCTGTTCGGAAGGCGCTCCCACCGCGGCATGGACCATCCGGCGTCGTACTGGTACACCTCGCTGCGCGTGCCCGGGCTCGGCTGGGCGATCTTCGCGCACCACGTGAGCTTCGCCGGGCCCATGAGGTGGAACCCCAGGCACGGCGTGCCGATCGCGGGGTTGCGCGACTTCATGACCATCCTGGCGTTCGCCGGTGCCGCCTCCCAGGAGTCGGCCTTCGCCGCGATCCAGATGAATCCGACCAGATCGGTCGCGCCGCCCCTGCTGCTGTACCCGGTCACCTTCACCGTTGACCCAGGCGCGAGGGTGAAGAGCTGGTCACCCTGCTCCTCACCGCCGATGTCAAGGGTCAGGGCTTCGGGGAACTCACTGGTGATCTCGACGCGCACGCAGCGGTAGGTGGTGGCTACGCAGCCGGTGGAGGCCGAACGCTCGGTCGCGGGGGCGGGGGCGTCGCCCGACGAGCCACAACCGCCGAGCAGAACGGAGCCCCAGGCCGTTCCGACCAGGGCGGCTGCGGCAAGCGCTGACCGTGGGGGGATCAACGGGGACACGAAGCGGATGAAGGGACTCGAACCCTCGACCTTCTGCATGGCAAGCAGACGCTCTAGCCAACTGAGCTACATCCGCGAAGCGGCGTGGAGACTAGCAGGCATCCCGCCACGGGTCGGTGTCCACCGAGGTGAACTGCACCGGAACCCCTGACGGCGCGAGTGCGTCGGCCAGACGAGGCGTCCACGCTGCGAGCACGGTCTGCTCCACGGCCCCGTGCGACACGTTCACCAGCGCCATGTCCTCGGCCGCGTCGGCGTCGTGGTACTTGAGGTCGCCGGTCACATAGGCCTCGGCGCCGGCCTGCCGGGCCTGCTCCACCAGCGATCCGCCCGATCCGGTGCACACCGCAA
Organism: uncultured Bifidobacterium sp.; assembly: GCA_964541555.1. Lineage (GTDB taxonomy): Bacteria > Actinomycetota > Thermoleophilia > Miltoncostaeales > Miltoncostaeaceae > SYFI01. The sequence goes on from CAZIQQ010000112.1 coordinate 2,803, forward strand.
CGCGCGATACGCGACGCGAGGGGTCGCCCACCATGCCGAGGTTGGCCCTGCGCGTGCAGAACGCCTGCACGGCGAGGGCGGCGAGGTCGCCAAGCGCGATCGGGTCGATGTCACCCACGCGCCCCAGCCCCACCGGGGGGTCATCCGCATCGGGCACCAGCGGTGCCATGTCGCGCATGCCGAGTGCCGTGGCCATCAGGTCGTTGAGGCCGCCCGCCGCGGAATCGAGATTGGTGTGCGCGGCCACCACGGCCACACCGTCCTCAGCAGCCCGCAGCACCAGGGCGCCCGCAGTTCGGGCGTCGCTCACCGCCGACAGCGCGGGGAAGATGGGTGGGTGGTGCACCAGCACGAGATCTGCTCCGGTGCGGGCGGCTTCGTCGAGCACGGCGGCGCGCAGGTCGAGCGCCACCAGCACGCGGGTGACAGCCCGATCGCGGCGGCCCACCATGAGGCCGACGTTGTCCCAGTCCTCGGCCAGGCGCGATGGGGCCAGCTCCTCGAGCGCACCGAGCACGTCACCGACGGTCATCGCCACCGGCCGCCCCCTTCCCGAAGAAGCGCAGCATCACCAGGCAGTCCACCGCCGCCGCGATGCCCAGCACCACCAGCACGATGAGCGAGCCCGGGGTGAGGCTGCCCTGCTGGTCGAGGATGATGCCGATGACCAGGGCCCCGATGAACCAGATGAGAGCGCGGCCGAAGCGGCCGATGTACACGTGCCCGAGCCCCGCGATGACGAGGCTGAGGATGATGGCGAGGGCGGGCGACCGTCCGCCGGGTCGCCGGGTGCGGCGTGGCTGTGGGTCGGGGCTCATACGGCGTACACGTGGCCTTCACGCGCCCACTCCACGGGCCCCCCGAAGGCGTCCGCGGCAATGCGCACCGAGGCGTCGCGGTCGACATCGGGCTGGCCGTGCACCAGCAGCAGCCGTCCCGCCTGCGCAGCGCGCGCCATCTCCCCCGCCGCCTGCGCGTTCAGGTGCATGACGCCATCCGGTATCTCCCCATCGCCGAACGTGCACTCCAGCAGCAGCAGGTCGGTGCCGCGCGCGAACCGGGGCAGGTCGTCGTTGGGACGGCAGTCGGCGCCGTATGTGATGGACCGCCCGCCGTAGCCGACGCGGATTGCATGCGTGGGAGGCAGGTGCGGTACCTCGGCGTGGCTGATGGCCAGGTCGCCGATGGCGAGGGTTCCTGATCCCGCGGGAAGGTCGTGCGCGGTGATGCCGGCCCACGACTCGCCGCCCGAGATCCCCTCGAGGCGGTCCATCAGCCCCGGCGGCGCGTGCACGTGCAGGGGATGGCCCATACCCGGGCCGTGCGCCATGTACACGCGGGCCGCGAGCAGGTCGGCCAGGTGGTCGGGGTGCAGGTGGGTGATGATGACGGCATCGAGGCCGGTGGGCTGCACATGCCCGGTGAGGCGGTTGAAGGTGCCCGCCCCGAGGTCGAGCGCAACGGCGGTATCGCCGGCGCGCACCAGGTATCCGCTCTGCGCCTGATCGGGATGCCCATAGGCCGCGCCGGTTCCGAGCGGGATGAGCTCAAGGGTCGCGGGCACGCGCGGCATGGTATACCGGCTCCATGGCACGCCCCCTCATCGCACTCATGGCCCTCGTCGCGGTACCGCTGGTCGCGGCCGGCTGCGGCGGCGGCGGAACCGACGCCACCCAGGGAATGACGGCCGAGCAGGTGCTCACGAAGGCCGCCGCCAACACCGAGGCGCTCACGTCGTACCGCTTCGGGATCGACGTGAAGGCAACGGCGAAGGTGGATGGTGGTGGCGCGCTCGGTGACGTCCTTCGTAACCCCATCGACATCAGTGGCGAGGGCGCGGCGAAGAAGCCCGGCGACTTCACGCTGGACGTGACGGCCAACATCGGGCCCGGGCCGATCCAGGCCAACATCACCAAGGTGGGCGGGGGTCTGTACGCGTCGGTGCTCGGGCAGGCCGTCAAGATCGACCTCCCGGCACAGGCGGTGAGGTCGCTCGACGCCACCAGGCTGGCCCCGGCGATCGCCGATTGGATCGAGAACCCCGAGATCGTCGGCAGCGAGGACATCGACGGCGTGCCCGTGGTGCACATCCGCGGCACGGCCGACGAGAAGGCGCTGGCCGAGGGCATCGGCGGGCTTGCGGGCGGGCTGGGCGCCGACGACCTGGTGCAGCCCGGGGCGACCGGTGCGGGCAGCGACCTGGAGACGGGCGTGATCGACGTATGGGTGGACGAGGAGCAGATGATCATCCGCCGGGCCAGCGCCGACGTGCTGTCGGAGGACGCCCTGGCGGCAGCTCCCTCGATCAAGGCCCTCGACCTCGACCTGACGGCGAGCCTCTCCGACTTCAACGCGCCCGTGGAGGTCACCGCTCCCACCGGCGCCCGCACCGTGAGCCTCGACCAGATCACCGGTCTGCTGGGCGGCTGATCCATGCGTTTCGGGGCATTCCTCGCGCCGTTCCATGACCCGCGCGAGAACCCCACGCTCGCGCTGGAGCGTGACCTCGACCTGATCGTGGCCATGGACCGCCTGGGCTTCGACGAGGTCTGGGTGGGCGAGCACCACTCGACGGGCTGGGAGTACATCGCCTCGCCCGAGATCTTCCTGGCGGTGGCCGCCGAGCGCACCAGGCACATCAGGCTGGGCACGGGAGCCGTGAGCCTGACCTACCACCACCCCCTGATGGTGGCCGACCGCATCGTGCTGCTCGACCACCTCACGCGCGGGCGCATCAACTTCGGCGTGGGCCCGGGCGGGCACCTGTCGGACGCCGCGATGCTGGGCATCCCGGCCGCGGAGATCCGCGACCGCATGGAGCAGAACCTCGAGGCGATCCTGCACCTGCTCACCAGCACGGAACCCCTCACGGCGTCGGGGCCGGGGTGGGAGATGCACGACGCCGTGCTGCAGCTTCGTCCGTACCAGCGGCCCTACCCCCCTCTGGCGATACCCAGCCTGGAATCGCCCTTCGGCATGGCACTTGCCGGTCGCCTGGGCGCGGCCCCACTCTCGCTGTTCTTCGGGGCGTCCGA
>CAZIQQ010000113.1:0-5667 GCA_964541555.1 uncultured Bifidobacterium sp.
TGAGGTCGGTCTGGAACGATCCGCCACCGCGCAGGATGCGCGGGGCCGTCGTCGTCGTGCTCACTACGTGGATCTCCCGACCGGCGAGCAGGGATCGCTCGAAGAGCGGTGGGCCGCTCAAGCCATGCGCAGACTCTAGACGCCCGTCCCACGGCGAATGCCAACTGTTCGTTAGGGTCGGGTCAACCCGCCCTGTCCGCACCGGACACTCACTGCCCATCCGTGCAGGCGGGCACGGACTACACCGCCGGATAGGCGCGAGCCCGACGCGCGGGCATACGGTCGGTGCATGGCCCCTCACCCGCTACTGGTCGTGATGCTCGGTGCGGTGATCGCGATGCCCGTTCCCAGCCTCCAGGCGGCGGCCGGCGTTCCGGACCCCACCTATCTGGTGCGGGTGGCCAGCAATCCTGCGAACGACCGGCTGATGTCTGCCGAACGCCGACGCGGCACGCGCATCGTGCGCGTGTACCGGCACGTGTTCCCGGGCTTCGCCGCGGTACTCGACGCACGGGGTGTGCGGCGAATCCGCGGCTATCGCGTAGTGCGGCAGGTGGCGCCGGTGCAGAAGGTCACGGCGGCCGCCGTGGTCGAGCGGCGCACGAGCGCCACCGGGCTCTGGGGGCTCGATCGCATCGATCAGCGCCTGCCGCCACTCGACGGGCGCATCGTCACGCCGTCGGACGGCGGGGGCGTGATTGCCTACGTGGTGGACAGCGGAATCCGCGCCGGGCAGGAGCAGTTCGGCGGTCGGCTGCTGAGCGGGGTCTCGGTCGTGGGCGATGGGCGTGGCACCGAGGACTGCGGTGGCCACGGCACCCGTGTGGCGGGTGGGATCGCCGGTTCCGAGACGGGCGTGGCCCCCGCCATGTGGCTCACTCCGGTGAGGGTGATGGACTGCGCCGGCAACGGGGATTCGGCATCGGTGATCGCCGGCCTCGACTGGGTGGTGGGCAACCATCGCGTGGGCGTTCCCGCCGTGGCCAACATGAGCCTGGTGGGCCCGCGCAGCCAGATCCTGAACGACGCCGTGGCCGCCGTGATCGCCGATGGCGTGTCGGTCGCCGTGGCCGCGGGCAACTCGCCAATCGATGCCTGCACCCAGTCGCCGGCGTCGGCGCCCGGGGCCATCACCACCGGTGCCATGACCCAGCAGGACTCCGTGGCCAGTTTCTCGGCAGTCGGCCCCTGCCTCGACATCTACGCCCCGGGCTACTCGGTGCTCACCACCGCCACCACGCCGACGCGCAGGGCCACCAACCAGGTGGCGCTGGCAAGCGGTACATCGATGGCCTCGGCCTTCGCCGCCGGTGCGGTGGGGCTGGGGCTCGCGCTCGAGCCGGGGCTGTCCCCCCGCCAGATTGCCCAGGGCATCGTGAGCTCCGCGACCCACGGGGCGCTCGGCGGGGTTCCTCCGGGCACGTCCAACCTGCTGCTCTACGTGGGCAACGGGGCACTGCCCCTGCCCGTGGCGGCCCGTCCTGCGAGCCCCATCGTGCTGTCCCGGCTGACGGCGCGCTTCACGTTCCGTCGCCCCATGGGCACGCCGGCCGGCAGGTTTCACCTCGCGGGGGACACCGGCCTGTCCGGCACGCTCACCGTCACCCGGGCAGGCCGCCTGCTCTCGCGGCGGCACGTGCAGGCGGGGCCATTCTCATTTCGCACGCGCCTGGCACGGCCCATGACCGTGCTGCGCATTCAGATGCGGCCCGACGATGTCGAGCGCACGGTGGCCTCGGCGCTGATTCGCGTGGCCGTGAGACGACCATGACGAGGAGTGTCCCGATGCGCGTACTGACGATGGCGGCCACGGCATGCGCGGCGGCGGTCATCGCCCCCGTGGCCAGCGGCACGCCGGTGCTGGGCGCCCGCGCGGTGCTCAGCGGCAACGTGCTGACGCTGGGCTTCGACGTGCCGGTGACGCCGGGATCGGCATGCCGCTCGTACCTGCAGTGGGCCGTGCGCGACCGGGTGGTACTGGCTGCCCCGGGCGAGCAGGACCACGGGCCCATGTGGGGCGCCACCTTCAGGACGCCCCTGTACACCTACGACGCCTGCGCCAGGCCCACACGCCTGGTGGGTCAGCCCTTCGCCACCATCACGCGCCCGCGCCCCGGGGTGATGCGCGTGAGCGGCGCCCGCAACAGCCTGTCGGTGCCGTGGTCGGAGTTCGCCCAGGTATGCATCCGCATCACGCGACCGACTGAGCGGGGCGTGGCCAGCGACGTCACGTGCGTGCGCACCAGGGGCACATAGGGGCGTAGCCTCGTGGCATGCGGCTCGAGGGAATGCACCATGCGTCGATGATCACCGGGAATGCCCAGGGGACCATCGACTTCTACGTGGGCGTGATGGGGCTGCGGATGGTCAAGAAGACCGTCAACTTCGACGACCCCGGGGCCTACCACCTGTACTTCGGCGACGAGCAGGGGGCGCCGGGCTCGATACTCACATGGTTCGAGTACCCGGGCGCCGCGAGGGGAACCGCCGGTGCCGGCATGATCCATTCGCTGCTGCTGGGAGTGCCGGATGCCGGCGCCATCGACTTCTGGCAGCAGAGGCTCGAGGAACTGGGTGTGCCCGCGGCCCGTGAGGGCGACAGCCTTCACCTGAACGACCACGACGGGCTGGGGCTGCAGCTGGTGGTGGCCGACCCCCGCAACGCGCCACTTCGCGCCATGCACCCCGATGTCCCGGTCGAGTTCGCCATCACGGGCGTGGAGGGCGCACGGGCCTACCCGCTGGGGGATGCCTCGGCCGACCACGACCTGCTCGCGCGCACCCTGGGCTTTGACGAGGTGGCGGGTGGCGAGTACCTGGTGCGGGGCGACGAGCGGGTGTTCCGTTGGGGGTATGACCGGGCGCCCGGCCAGGGCCGGCCCGGCGCGGGCACGGTGCACCACATCGCGTGGCACTCCCGTGACGAGGACCACCTGGCGTGGCGCCAGCGGGTGCACATGGCGGGCGAGTACGTGACCCCGGTGATCGACCGCGACTACTTCGACGCCATCTACTTCCGGCCGATGCAGGGGATCCTCTTCGAGATCGCCACCACATCCCCCGGGTTCGCGGTGGACGAGCCCCCCGACCGTCTGGGCGAGTCGCTCTGCCTGCCCGCCCAGTTCGAGCGCCTGAGGCCCGCGCTCGACCAGCGGCTGGCCCCGCTCGACGCGCGGCGCCCACGGGCGGCCTGAGCAGGCCTGGGGGAGAATCCCCGTCATGTCCACACAACGCCGTGACACCATCGCAGGTGGCTTCAGCGAGACCGCGTCCGACTACGACGGCGCGGTTCGCTACAACCTCGAAGGCGCCCAGCGCCTGGTGCTGTCGATACCCCCCGGCCGCTACGACGACGTGCTCGACGTGGGGTGCGGCAGCGGATGGGCTACCCAGGCCGTGATCGACCGCTTCACGCCGGCCCGCGTGACGGGGGTCGACCCATCGGAGGGCATGCTCGAGCAGTTCGAGGCCAAGCTCGGTGGCATAGAGGGCGTGCAGGTATCGCTGGTGCAGGCGGGGGTCGAGGACATGCCCGTGCAGCCGGAGTCGTTCGACCTGGTGGTGTGCTCGATGGCCTACCACTGGTTCCAGCACCGGTGGGATGCCGCCGCCGCCATGGCCCGCGCCATGCGACCCGGCGGGGTCATCGCCATCCTGTGCTCGGGCAAGGGTGGCGAGCAGGCGTACCGCGACGTCATCGCCGACGTCGAGCCCATCAACTACCAGTGGCTGGGTGCCTTCGACGGCAACCTGCGCGACATCCCCGAGATGGAGGGCTACCTGGTGCAGGCAGGCCTCGACCCGGTGGATATCTGGATGGAGCGCCGCGTTCGGCATGTGCCGGTGGAGGAGTACATGGAGCGCATGCGCGTGGTGGCCGGTCACATCATCGGTGACCCGTCCGAGCCCGAGGTGGCCGAGTGGCTCGCGAAGGTCGAGGCAAAGATGCGCGAGCGCTCGGGCCCGCGCGGATGGACCTACGACTTCAACAAGCTCTACGCCATCGCCCGCAGGCCCTAGCGCATCACGGCGCGAAGTCCGCGCGGGCGGGCGAGGGAGCGGCGCGGCAGCCAGGGGCGTCGGCCCCTCACATGCCAGGGCCTGCGGGGCGGCAGCCAGCGGGTTGGATCACGCGAGATGCGGGAATCACCTCCGGACGCCTGCGCGGAAAGCAGTGGGTCGATGACACGTGATCCGAGGACGACCATGCATGTGGATTGCTACCGGTCGCGGCCAGCGCGGTGGGGCAGGCGTCGCAGCGGCGAAACGCGGATGTCACACGGGCAGGATCGCCCCGTGGCTCCGGGGAACGAGTCAGTCTCGGGCGACATGCCGGATGGCCTCCACCAGCGCCCCCGCCCCGAGCACGATGGTGCCCTGCAGCACCGTGGCGGCCGGCAGGCATGCGGCCAGGGCGATGCACCCCGCGATGCCGACCGCAGGCAGCAGGCGCGACCCCCGGGCATGCCCCCGCGGCAACGTGAGGGCCGACGCATTGGCGATGGCGTAGTAGCCCAGGATCGCGAATGAGCTGAAGCCGATCGCCCCACGCAGGTCGCCGAACGCGATGAGCACCACCACCAGCACCCCCACGGCGATCTCGGCCCGGTAGGGGGTGCGGAAGCGGGGGTGCACGGCGGCGAGCCAGGACGGCGCGTCGCCGCCCCGCGCCATGGCGAGGCCCGTGCGGCTTATGCCCGCGATGAGCGCGAGCAGAACGCCCACCGAGGCAACCGCTGCGCCAGCCCGCACGATGGGGGCGAGGCCGGACAGCGAGCCGTCCTCCACGGCCGTTGCCAGCGGAGCCTGCGACGACGCCAGGGCGTCTGCGCCCACTGCCCACAGGGCGCTGGCCGTGACCGCGGCGTAGAGACCGAGGGCCAGACCGAGGGCCATGGGGATCGCGCGCGGGATCGTGCGCTCCGGGTCGCGCACCTCCTCGCCCAGTGTGGCGATGCGCGCGTATCCGGCGAAGGCGAAGAAGAAGAATGCTGCCGCCTGGAGCACGCCGGTGGCCGATCCTCCGCCGGCAGCGCTGGCACTGGTGATCGGCGCGTCGGCCAGCAGCAGTGCCGCCACCGTGACCGCCAGGGCGAACAGGGTGATGGCCAGCAGCACCCGTGTGGCGGCGGCCGTGCGTTCGATGCCCGTGCAGTTCAGGGCGACCAGCACCACCACCGCGGCAACTGCCAGCGCCCTCGCGTGCGATGGCCAGAGGTAGGCACCGATGGTGAAGGCCATCGCCGCGCAGCTGGCGGTCTTGCCCACCACGAACGCCCAGCCGGCCAGGAAGCCCCACGTGGGGCCCAGACGACGGCGTCCGTACACGTAGGTGCCGCCTGACTCCGGATAGCGCGCTGCGAGCCATGCCGACGACATCGCGTTGCACAGCGCGACCACCGCGGCCAGGGCGAGCCCCAGCAGCAGCCAGTCGCCCGCCGCTGCGGCCGCTGGCCCGACGGCCGTGAAGATGCCGGCACCGACCATCGATCCGAGGCCGATCAGCACGGCGTCCCGTGTGCCGAGACGGCGCGCGAGCGTGGCGATGGGTTCCACGGACCGACCCTACTGACGGCCCCGCACGTGGGGGACCCGTGTTACCGATGGGCCACCGGACCCGGCCATCCTTTCGGGGGGGTCGGGCAGGCCATCATGTGTGCGAGCGTA
>CAZIQQ010000114.1:0-5282 GCA_964541555.1 uncultured Bifidobacterium sp.
CGACTGAGCGCGTCCTCTATTACACGGGGAAGTCGCACAAGATCGGCGAGGTCCACGAGGGCGCGGCCACGATGGACTGGATGGAGCAGGAGCAGGAGCGCGGCATCACCATCACGTCCGCCGCCACCACCTGCTTCTGGCGCGACCACCGGATCAACATCATCGACACGCCGGGCCACGTGGACTTCACCGTCGAGGTCGAGCGCTCCCTGCGCGTGCTCGACGGCGCCGTCGCCGTGTTCGACTCGGTCGCCGGCGTGGAGCCGCAGTCCGAGACGGTGTGGCGCCAGGCCGACCGCTACCGCGTGCCGCGCATCGCCTACGTGAACAAGATGGACCGCATCGGTGCCGACTTCGACGCAGCCGTGCAGACCATGATCGACAGGCTCGGCGCCCGCGCCGTGCCGATCCAGCTGCCCATCGGCGCCGAGTCGGAGTTCGCCGGCATCATCGACCTGGTCGAGATGAACGCCACCACCTACAAGGACGACCTCGGCACCGAGGTCGAGGTGGGGCCGATTCCGGACGACCTGGCCACCGACGCCGAGCTGGCCCGCGAGGCACTCATCGAGGCGCTGGCCGACAGCGACGACGTGCTGGCCGAGGCCTACCTCGAGGGCAACGACATCACGCCCGAGATGATCAAGAAGGCCATCCGCAAGGCCGTGCTCGCCATCGACATGACCCCCGTGCTGTGCGGGTCGTCGTTCAAGAACAAGGGCGTGCAGCCCCTGCTCGACGCCATCGTCGACTTCATGCCGTCGCCGCTCGACGTGCCGCCCGCAGAGGGCGTCGACGACCGCGGCAACGAGGTCGAGCGCCCGTCCGACCCGTCGGCGCCGTTCGCCGCGCTGGCGTTCAAGGTGATGAGCGACCCGTACGTCGGCCGACTCACCTTCCTCCGCGTCTACTCGGGATCGATCGACGCCGGCGACGGCATCATCAATGCCACCAAGGGTGAGCGCAAGGAGCGCATCGGCCGCCTCCTCATGATGCACGCGAACCACCGCGAGGAGGCCGACACGGCCTCGGCCGGCGACATCGTGGCCGCGGTGGGCCTGAAGACCACCACGACCGGTGACACGCTCTGCGACCCGGCCAACCCGGTGATCCTCGAGGAGATGACCTTCCCCGACCCGGTGATCCGCCTGGCCATCGAGCCCAAGACGAAGGCCGACCAGGAGAAGCTCTCCACCGCCCTGCAGCGCCTGCAGGACGAGGACCCGACCTTCCGCGTGCGCACCGACGAGGAGACCGGCCAGACGGTCATCGCCGGAATGGGCGAGCTGCACCTCGAGATCATCGTGGACCGCCTCATGCGCGAGTTCAGCGTGGACGCCAACGTGGGCGCCCCGCAGGTGGCCTACCGCGAGACCATCCGCAAGCGCGTCGAGAAGATCGAGGGCCGCTTCGTGCGCCAGTCCGGTGGTCGCGGCCAGTACGGCCACGTCTACATCTCGGTCGAGCCGAACGAGCCCGGCAAGGGCTACGAGTTCGAGAACAAGACCGTGGGTGGCTCGGTGCCCAAGGAGTACGTGCCCGCCGTGGACGAGGGCATCAAGGAAGCCCTCGAGGGCGGCGTGGTCGCCGGCTACCCGATGGTGGACGTCAAGGTCGAGCTGATCGACGGCTCGTACCACGACGTCGACTCCAACGAGGGCGCCTTCAAGATCGCCGGCTCCATGGCCATCCGCGAGGCCGCCAAGCGGGCCAGCCCGTGCCTGCTCGAGCCGCTCATGGCCGTCGAGGTCGTGTGCCCCACCGAGTTCATGGGCACGGTGGTGGGCGACCTGAACGGCCGACGCGGCCGCATCGGGGGCATGGAGGAGAAGGGCACCACCGGCACCATCCAGGCGCAGGTCCCGCTCTCCGAGATGTTCGGCTACGCCACGTCCGTGCGCTCTGCCACCCAGGGCCGCGCGACGTTCACCATGCAGTTCGACCACTACGCCGAGGTTCCCCAGAGCATCTCCGAGGAGATCAAGGCGAAGGTGGGCGCGACGAGCGACTGACGCCCGCCGCTGTCAGCAGTTCCCGGGGGGCCGCCTGCGAGCGGCCCCTCGTCGTATGGGCCCCCTACTCGTGCAGCAGGCGGTCCAGGTGAACGGCCGGGTGCTCTGCCTGGCGTCCCGTGAGGTCGTGGATCTGATCACGGCAACTGATGCCGGCGGCCACCACGGGGGCCGACGACGCGCGCACCTGCGGCGCGAGGCGGTCCTCCCCGATGAGGCGCGACTCGTCGGGGTGCAGGTAGCCGAAGGCGCCGGCCATGCCGCAGCATCCGGCATCGGTGGCGTGCGCCCCGGGGCCCATCGCGGCCACGGCCGCGGTGTCGCCGTCGGCGCGCGCGTGGCAGTGCCGATGCACCAGGGGGGCATCGGCCATGCCCGCCACCTCGAGGCCCAGGTCCATCACCGCCTGCTCGAACGAGATCACCGAGTCGGCCACCCATGCGGCCCGGGCATCACCGGGCAGCAGCCACGGCAGGTCGGAGGCCAGCATCGAGAGGCACGATGGTTCCAGCACCACGATGGGGTGGCTCCCCATGGCGTAGGGCGCCAGCGTGTCGAGCGCCCGCAGGCCCTGCCTGCGGGCGAGGTCGGGCATGCCCTGCGAGAGCGCCGGGCGACCGCAGCAGCCCCCCGAGAGCACCCGCACGCCTGCGCCGCCGGTCGTGAGCACCCGCACGGCCGCGTCGCCCACCGCCGGGTCGCGGAAGCGGGTCCAGGTGTCGGCGAACAGGCCGAGCGGGGGCCCGCCACCCGCGGGCACCCGCGGGCGCCACTCGCGCACCGGTACCGGCACCGGGCGACCGAGCCTGCGCCCGGCCTGCCGTGCCATGCGACGGGCCAATCGGGGTGACGCCGACCCCGCGCGCATCAGGTCGTGGGCGTGCGCCGCGGCCAGCACGGCGGGCGACGGCCTCTGCTCGGCGTGGCGGTGCACCATGGCCTCCACCTTCAGGCGCGACATGTCCACGCCGGCGGGGCACTCGGTGGCGCAGGCGCGGCACGACAGGCAGAGGTCGAGCGCCTCGGCGAGCCCGGGGTCGGCCAGGCCCAGGTCGAGATTCCCCTCGATGGCCGCGCGCAGCAGCACGGCCCGGCCGCGCGTGGAGTGGCGCTCGTCGCGGAGTGCCTGGTACGACGGGCACATCACCGCATCAGACCTGCGGCACTGGCCGTTGCCGTTGCAGGCCTCGGCCGCGCGCTGGAGACCGCCCAGGGCATCGAACGAGACGGCCGTGCTGATCTCATGGGGAGCGGGGGAGGCCTGGATGCGAAGGCCGGAGTCGAGCGGCTCGGGGTCGACGATGATCCCCGGGTTGAGGATGCCCTGCGGGTCGAGTGCGCGCTTCACCTGGTCGAAGCGGTGCAGAAGGTCCTGCCCGTACATGCGGGGCAGCAGCTCGCCGCGCAGGCGTCCGTCGCCGTGTTCGCCCGACAGCGACCCCCCGTGCGCGGCGACGATGTCGGCCACGCCCTCGGCGACCCGCCGCACGCGTTCCACGGCGCCCGCCTGGCGCAGGTCGACCATCGGGCGGATGTGCAGGCACCCGACGCTCGCATGGCCGTACCAGACGGCGTCACCCATGCCCTCGTGGGCCAGCAGGCGCCGCACCTCGCGCGCGAACGACTCCAGCTGATCGGGCGGTACGGCGGGGTCCTCGATGAAGGGGATGGGCTTCTCGTCGCCCTCGGTGCGAAGCGCCCTGGCGATTCCGGTGCGCCGGATGGTCCACACCGCGGCCTGGTCGGCTGGGTCCGCCACCACCGTGGCCCCGGCCAGCGCGCCGGCCAGGGCCCGTGCCTCGCCTGTCCCGCCTGAGTACTCCACCACCAGCATCGCGGGCGCCGTGCCCATCACCCGCAGCAGCGCGCGCTCGGCCGGTTGCCGGTTGGCGGGGTCCACCAGCGATGCATCCATGAGCTCGATGGCCGACGGACCGGACTCCAGCAGGCCCGGCACGGCCCCGAGCGCGGCGTCGACGTCGTCGAACGGCAGGATGGCCAGCGCGCGCTCTGCCGGGAGCGCGACCAGTTGCACCACGGCGCTGCGCAGCACCGCCAGGGTGCCCTCGCTGCCCGACAGGAACGCCGGCCAGTCGGGGTCGGGCCCGCAGAGCCGGTCGAGGGCGTATCCGGACACCCGCCGCATGAGCGCCGGGAACCCGTCGTCAGTCGCCAGCGCACGCGCTGCCTCGAGTGCCGCAGGAGCCGCCCCGCCGCGCCGCAGCACCGCCTGCGTGCCGTCGGCGAGCACCACGTCGAGCTCCACGAGGTTGTCCGCGGTCATGCCGTGCACGATCGAGCGGGCGCCCGCGGAGTTGTTGCCGATCATGCCCCCGAGGGTCGCGCGGCTGCCGGTGGCGACATCCGGCCCGAACATCAGGCCATGTGCGCCGGCGGCGCGGTTGAGGTCGTCGAGCACCACCCCGGGCCCCACGCGGGCCGTCATCGATCCCGGATCGACCTCGATGTCCCGCAGCCTCGAGCAGTCGACCACGAGCCCCCGCCCCACGGACTGCCCGGCCAGGCTCGTGCCCGCACCCCGCATGGTGAGGGGGATGTCGTGCCGCGAGCAGGTGTCGACCGCCAGGGCCAGGTCGTCCGTGGAGCCCGCCAGCAGGGCTCCCACGGGCACCCGCCGGTAGAGGCTGGCGTCGACCGAGTAGAGCTCTCGCGTTGCTGCATCCCCGCGCACGTCACCGCATGCCTCACGGGCGAGTTCGAGCAGAGCGTGGTGGGGCTGGTCCACGTGCCGATCCTATGCGGAGACCGCTCACCGAAGTCGCGCTTGCGAGCCGCCGCCCGCGTGCTATGTTCCCCCGGCTCGAAAGAGCAACGGCCTTCACACGCGCGGCCAATCATGGCCGCGCGTTGCATGTGGAAGCCCTTTCGGAAGCACTCAGCGGGTGGTGACCCCGATGGTCGCACGCCCGCTCGGACGCGCATGAGGAGCATGGGATGGCGAAGGAGAAGTTCGACCGCTCGAAGCCCCACGTGAACGTGGGCACCATCGGTCACGTCGACCACGGCAAGACGACCCTCACTGCTGCCATCACCCAGACGCTCGGCCAGAAGTTCGGCGGCGAGGTGCGCAGCTTCGATGAGATCGACAACGCCCCCGAGGAGCGCGAGCGCGGCATCACCATCGCCACCTCGCACGTGGAGTACGAGACGGAGGGCCGTCACTACGCCCACGTCGACTGCCCCGGTCACGCTGACTACATCAAGAACATGATCACGGGTGCCGCCCAGATGGACGGCGCGATCCTGGTC
>CAZIQQ010000115.1:0-5254 GCA_964541555.1 uncultured Bifidobacterium sp.
CGCTCTCGATGATCGTGGTGCTCACCAGCACGTCGGCCTCGCCGTTGACGAAGCGGGTCATCACCGCCTCGAGCTCGTCGTCACCCATCTGCCCGTGGCCCACCACCACGCGGGCCTCCGGCACGAGGGCCCTCAGCTTGAGGGCCATCGACTCGATCGTGGAGACGCGGTTGTGCAGGAAGTACACCTGGCCGCCCCGGTTGAGCTCGCGCTGGATGGCGTCCCGGACGACCCGCTCGTCGTAGTTGCCGACGATGGTCTCCACCGGCAGGCGGTCCTGCGGCGGCGTCTCGAGCGTGCTCAGGTCGCGGGCCCCGGTGAGGGCCAGGTAGAGGGTGCGCGGGATCGGCGTGGCGCTGAGGGTGAGCACGTCGACCGTGCGCCGGAGCAGCTTGAAGCGCTCCTTGTGCTTCACGCCGAACTTCTGCTCCTCGTCGACGACGACCAGCCCGAGGTCCTTGAAGACCATGTCGGCGGAGACGATGCGGTGGGTGCCGATGACGATGTCCACCGCGCCGAGGGCCGCGGCCTCCATCACGGCCCGCTGCTGCCTGGCCGTCCGGAAGCGGCTCAGCAGCTCGATGCGCACGGGGTACTCCGCCATGCGCTCGCGGAAGTGGTTGTAGTGCTGCTGCGCCAGCACGGTGGTGGGCACGAGCAGCGCCACCTGCTTGCCGCCCATCACCGCCTTGAAGGCGGCCCGGATGGCCACCTCCGTCTTGCCGAAGCCGACGTCGCCGCAGATCAGCCGGTCCATCGGGCGGTCCAGCTCCATGTCGGCCTTGGCCGCCGCGATGGCCCGGACCTGGTCGGGGGTCTCCTCGAACTCGAAGCTCGCCTCGAACTCCCGCTGCCACGGCGTGTCGGCGGTGAAGGCGTGGCCGGGCTGGGTGGTCCGGGCCGCCTGCACCGACAGCAGGTCGGCGGCGAGGTCGCGCACCGAGCGCTGGGCCTGCTCCTTGGCCTTGGTCCAGCGGGTGCCTCCGATGGTGCTGAGCTGCGGCCGCGCCTTGCCCGCGCCCACGTACTTGCTGACGAGGTGCGCCTCGGTCACCGGCACGTGCAGCCGGGGCGCCTCGTCGTGGGCCGAACCGGCCGCGTACTCGATCACCAGGCACTCCTGGCCGCCTCCGCCACCGCCGCCCGGGCCCCTCGGCGCCAGGGTCTGCAGGCCGCGGTAGATGCCGATGCCGTGCTGGAGGTGGACCACGAAGTCGCCGGGCTCGAAGTCCGTGAAGTCGACCTCGAAGGCGTTGCGCACCGAGGCGGCCTGGTGCGACTTGAGACGCCGCGGGCGCGACACCTTGTAGCGGCCGTAGATCTCGGCGTCCGAGACGACCACCCGCCGGGCCGCCTCGCAGAGGAATCCCCGCGACAGCGAGCCGGTGACCACCTCCGGCCGGTCGGCGGCCTCCCCCGCCCCGGGCAGCAGCTCGGTCCACAGCTCGCCAAAGCGCTGGACCTCGCCGGAGTTGTTGCAGAACACCTGCAGGTGGTGCCCCTGCCGCAGCCAGCGCTGCATCTGCTGGAAGAACGCCCGGCGCTGCGCCTCGGCGACCTGGGCCGCCGGCAGGGTCGCGCCGATCGGCCGGTACGCGTCGAGCGGTTCGAACCTCGGGCCGGCAGGCTCGTCGTCGGGGTTGGGAAGGTCGTCCTCGAGCCGGATCCAGGCCACGCCCGAGTCCTGTGCCCGATGCTGCAGGGCCTCCCACGGTTCGTGGAGCGGGTCGCCCTCGCGGACCTGGGAGGCGTGGTGGGCGGCCTGCAGGGCCAGGGCTTCCGGCCCGCAGAGCACCACCAGCGCGTCGGGTCCCCAGTGGGCGTCGAGGGCGGCCACCGGCGGCGGCGGCGTCTCGGAGCCGGGCCTCGGCCGCAGCAGGTTCAGCTCACCGGCCGGGGGCACCTCGCAGGCGTCGATGGTCTCGAGCCGGGTCTGGCGGTGCGGGTCGAATTCGCGCAGCGACTCGAGTTCGTCGCCGAAGAATTCCAGCCGGACCGGCCATGGCCGGTGGAGCGGCCACAGGTCGATGATGCCGCCGCGCCACGACAGCTCCCCCTTGGCCGACACCTGGGCCTCGGGCTCGTAGCCCTGGGCCTCGAGCCACTCGATGAGCCCGAGCGGATCGACCGACTGCCCGCGCGCCAGGCGACGGGTCCGGGACCGCAGGTCGTCGGGGGCGAAGGTGCGCTGCTGGAGGGCGGTCACCGAGGTGACCACGAGGCGTCCGTCCGTCGTGCCCGGTGCCGGCGGCGCGTCCCCGGGGACACGGCGCTGCAGCGCCACGAGGGTCTCCAGCCGCTCGCTGATGATGTCGGCCGCGGGCAGCCGGGAGTCCTGCGGGAGGGTGTCCCAGGCCGGGAAGAACAGGGGCCGCGTCCCATCGAGCCAGGTGGCGGCGTCGGCGTGGAGCTGCTCCTGTGCACGGAGCGTGTCGGCGACGGCGACCACCGTGCGGCCGGGATGGAGCCGGTGGAGGGCGGCCACGAGCCACGCGTGGGCGGCCGGGGCCACGCCGTGCAGGCTCAGGGCTCCGCGGGCGGAGCCGGCCTCGCGGAGCCGGTCGGCGGCAGGCGACTCGAGCCAGCCCCGCAGGGCGCTGGGGGTTGGAGGTTCCAAGCCCGCGAAGGTTACCCCGGTCCGGGCGGTTGGCGATTTTGGATTTCCGGCCGGGAGGCGGGGAAACCCCGGCGTCCCGGTCCCCGCCGGCGGGGACCGGAGGCCGGCAGCGTCGTCCGTGTCAGAGACCGCGGAAGTTCGGCAGGTGAAGCTTCTCGCCGCCGCGCATCGCGCTCTCGTGGGCCAGGATGCCGACGAGGGTCCAGTTCACCGACTGGTGGAGGTCGGGGAAGCTCGGGCGGTCCTCGATCACGCTCATCACGAACTCGTGCGCCAGGTGCGGGTGGCTGCCGCCGTGGCCGCTGCCCTGGACGAAGCTCAGGTGCACGTTCTCGCTCATGTCGTACACGCCCTTGGTGGTGAACGGACGGATGGCCTCGGGCAGCAGGTGCGCGTAGTCGGGGATCTTCACCTTCTCGACCGCCTCGCCGCCGACGTGCAGCACCGGGTCGTCGTGCTCGGTGAGCTGCCACTCGAAGGAGGTCTTCGAGCCGTAGCAGTCGAAGCTCTCCTGGTACTGGCGCGCGGCGTCGAAGAGGTATCGGGTGACTTCGCCGGCGACATCCTGGCTGCGGACCTTGAACTGGGCGGTCTCGAAGGAGAACGGCGACCCGTACTTGGCGATGCGCGACTCGGCGATGCGGCCGGAGCCCAGGCACGAGACGGACTCGGCCTCGCCGTTCACGATGCCCAGGCAGGGGCTCACGCAGTGCGTGGCGTAGTGCATGGGCGGCAGGCCCTCCCAGTAGCCCGGCCATCCCTCCATGTTCTGGAGATGGCTGCCGCGCACGAACTGGATGCGGCCCAGGCGGCCGGTGTCGCGCAGTTCGCGCACGTAGAGGTACTCGCGGCTCCAGACCACCGTCTCCATCATCATGTACTTCTTCCCGCTCTCGCGGGCGGCCTTCACGATCTCCCGGGCCTCCTCGACCGTGGTGCAGGCCGGCACCGTGCAGGCCACGTGCTTGCCCGCGCGCAGGGCGGCGATGGCCTGGGGCGCGTGCAGGTGGATGGGCGAGTTGATGTGCACCGCGTCGACCGACGGGTCGCGGATGAGGTCCTCGAAGGAGGTGTAGCGCTTGGCCACCCCGAAGGCGTCGCCGACGGCGTCCAGCTTGTCCTGGGAGCGCTGGCAGATGGCGTACATCTCGGCGTGCGGATGGCGCTGGTAGATGGGGATGAACTCGGAACCGAATCCGAGCCCGACGATGGCGATGTTGAGTTTTCGGCTCATGGTTGGGAAAGGCTGGAAGGCACGGCAGGACGTTGTCGGAAGCCGTGCCTGAGTACGGAACGAATCAAACGCACCCACCCCGGGCCCGGCAACGTGAAACTGGGCTCACAGGCGCTCGGCCCGTTCCCGACGACGAGGGGGCCTCAGCGGCGGTAGGCCTCGGCCAGCAGGGTGATGGGATGGGCCACGCGGATCTCCAGGCCGCGCCCACGGCAGCCGTTGACGAGCTGGAGCAGGCAGCCGGGGTTGCCCGTCGCCACGATCCGGGCGCGCGTGGAGGCGATGTGGTCGACCTTGCGCTGCAGGAGCTGGTCGGCCATCTCCGGCTGCGTGAGGTTGTAGATGCCGGCGCTGCCGCAGCACCACGACGCCTCGGGCAGCTCCACCAGCCGCAGTCCCGGGATGGCGCGCAGCAAGGCCCTCGGCTGGGCCGAGACCTTCTGCCCGTGGCAGAGGTGGCAGGATTCGTGGTAGGTGACCACTTGCTCCGGTGCGGTCGAGCCCGGGGCCACCGGCGGCGCCTCGATGCCGGTGCGGGCCAGCCACTCGTGGATGTCCTTCACCTTCGCATCCCAGAGGCGGGCCCGTTCGACGTAGCGCGCGTCGTCAGCCAGCAACCGGGCGTAGTGCTTGAGGTGCGAGCCACAGCCGCCGGCGTTGCTGATGATGGCGTCGAAGGATTCCGGCGGGAACTGGTCGATGTTCCGGCGCGCCAGGCGCTGGGCCAGCTCCCATTCGCCGTTGTGGGCGTGGAGCGATCCGCAGCAGTGCTGGTCGGGCGGCGTGACCACCTCGCAGCCGTTGCGCGCGAGGACCTCGGCCGTGTCGCGGTTGACGTCGCTGAAGATCAGGTCCTGGGCGCAGCCGGCCAGGAGCGCCACGCGGAAGCGACGGACGCCGTGGGCGGGGGTCACCGGGGCGACCAGGTCCTCGGTGAAGCGATCGTTCACCGGGGGGGTCATGGCCTCGAGCTCCCGCAGGCGTCGTGGCAGCAGCCGCGTCAGGCCGAGCCCCCGGAAGAGCGCCTGCAGGCCCAGCCCCTGCCAGAGCCGCATCAGCCGGCCGAGCAGCTTCAGCCGCTCGAGGTCCATGAAGAGCCCGCGCAGCGTGAGTCCCCGGATGAGCGACCGGCCGGGCGAGGCCAGCACGCGCGACGCCTCGGCCTCGGCGCGCGCCTTCTCGAAGAGCTCGGCGTAGTCGACGCCGGCCGGGCAGGCCGTCATGCAGGCCAGGCAGCCGAGGCAGTAGTACATCTCGTCGGCGAAGGTCCGGGTGGGTTCCATCCGGCCGTCGGCGATGGCCCGCATGAGGGCGATGCGCCCCCGGGGGGAGTGCCGCTCAAGCTTCGTGGCGTCGTAGGTCGGGCAGGTCGGCAGGCAGAGGCCGCAGTGCATGCACTGCTG
>CAZIQQ010000116.1:0-5252 GCA_964541555.1 uncultured Bifidobacterium sp.
CCGCGGAGCAGGCGGCCCAGGCCGCGCGTCGCGCACGCGACGCCGCGCGCGAGGCTGCCCGCCTTGCGCAGGCCGACTCCACGCAGGAGCGCGCGCGCCTCGAGGACATCATCGCCCGCCGCGCCCGCGCCCGCGCCGAGGCCGAGGCGCCCGAGCCCGCCATGGCCGACCAGTCGGCTGTGCTGGCGGCGGCACGGGCAATGGATGCCGTGGCCTCCGCGCTGGCGCCCCGCGCCGACGAGCTCGATTCCCGATCGCGTGAGCTCGCCGTGGCCATCACCGATATGGCCGGCGCCGTGCAGCAGGCGCAGCAGGCCGCCGAGGCTGCCGAGAGGGCCGTGGGCGCCGCCGCAGAGGCCGACCGGGCCGCCGAGATCGGCCTCGCGGTGTCGGCTGAGCGCGCCCGCGAGGCGGGCGTGCCCGAGGACGCCCCGGCGCCGCCCCCGCCGGCGGAGGACGAGGAGCACGCCGACGCCATCGAGGAGCGCGTCGAGGCGCTCGCGATGCGGCGCGAGGGCATGGGGGCGGTCAACCCCCTTGCGGCCGAGGAGCGCGCCGAGCTGGCAGACCGCGAGGCCGAGACGGTGGAGCAGATCACCGACCTCGAGCAGTCGGCCGAGGCCCTGCGCACCCAGATGGCCGAGCTCGACGCCCAGGTTGCCGGTGGGTTCGCCGAGGTCATGCAGGCGGTCGATGAGCGCTTCCAGGAGGTCGTGGGCCTGCTGTTCCCGGGTGGCACCGGGCGCCTGCGCGTGGTGGACGACGACGGCGAGGAGGGCGTGGAGGTCGAGGTCGTCCCTGCCGGCAAGCGCGCCCGTTCGCTGGCCCTGTTCTCGGGCGGCGAGAAGTCGCTCATCGCCCTGGCCTTCTGCCTGGCCATCGCGATGGCCAGGCCAACGCCCTTCTACCTGCTCGACGAGGTCGAGGCGGCGCTCGACGACGCCAACCTGCGTCGCTTCCTCGGGGTGCTGCGGCGCCTCGCGGGCGAGCGCCAGTTCATCCTCATCACCCACCAGCAGCCGACGGTCGAGGTGGCCGACCTGCTGTTCGGGGTCACCATGGGCCGGTCGGGCGTGTCGCAGGTGGTCGCGCGCAGGCTCGATCGCGATGCCGAGGGCCCGGCGCGGCCGTGGGTGCGCCGTCAGCTGGCCGAGGTGCGCCCGCCGGAGTCGCCCGCCGCGCAGGCCGGATGAGCGACGGGCAGGCCGACGCAGACCTCGGCGCCTTCGCCGGGCTCTTCGGGCTGCAACCGCCCGCCGGGGCCTCAGACGACGGCGAACCCCGCAGGAGAGGGCTGTTCCGCCGCCTGAGGGACGCCGTGGCGTCCAGCCAGTCGCAGGCCATCTCGCCGCAGCTGGCCGGCATCTACCAGTCGAAGCTGGTGTCCGACGACACCTGGGACGACCTGGAGGAGGCCCTGATCATGGCCGACTGCGGCATGCCGGCCACCATGGACATCGTCGAGACCCTGCGCGACGAGGCCGGGGCCGGCCGCATCACGTCGGGGGAATCGCTCGGGCGCGCCCTCACCGACGAGATCGCCGGGCGGCTGTCGCCCGAGCCGCCGCGCATTGCCCTGGGGCACGACCCCACGGTCATCCTCGTGGTGGGGGTCAACGGAAGCGGCAAGACGACCACCATCGGCAAGCTCGCCCACAGGCTCACCGAACTGGGCCAGAAGGTCGTCATCGGGGCGGGGGATACCTTCCGGGCGGCTGCCGTGGAGCAGCTGGCGGTATGGGCCGATCGCGCCGGCGTGGACATCGTTCGCCAGGCGCCGGGGGCCGACCCCGGGGCGGTGGCCTTCGACGCCGTGGCCGCGGGCAGGGCCCGGGGCGCCGACGTGGTCATCATCGATACCGCGGGGCGCCTTCAGACTCAGCACAACCTCATGGAGGAGCTCCGCAAGGTGCACGGGGTGGTGGGCAAGGCCATGGATGGGGCGCCGCACCACGTGCTGCTGGTGATCGACTCCACCACCGGCCAGAACGGCCTGTCGCAGGCTCGCCTGTTCTCCGAGGCCGTGCCCGTGACCGGGCTGGTGCTGACGAAGTTCGACGGCGTGGCCCGCGGCGGCATCGTGCTGGCCATCGAGCGCGAGCTCGGGATACCGGTGACCCTGATGGGCGTGGGGGAGACCATCGGCGATCTTCAGCCCTTCGATGCCCGCGCGTTCGCCGAGGCCATTTTCTCGCCGGCCTCCGGCGGCGGGCAGTAGCGCGGTAACCTTCCCGGGTCGCGCGTAGGTGCGCGAATAACGCCGTGTTCGACGCACTCACCGACAAGCTGCAGGGAGTCTTCTCCGGCCTCAAGGGCCGGGGCAAGCTCACCGATGCCGACATCGACAAGGCCATGCGCGCCATTCGCCTGTCGCTGCTCGAGGCCGACGTCAGCCTGCCCGTGGTCAAGCAGCTCACCACTGCCATCAAGGAGCGCGCAACCGGCGATGAGGTGATGTCGTCGATCACTCCCGACCAGCAGGTCGTGAAGATCGTCAACGAGGAGCTCACCCGCCTGATGGGCGGCACCAACGTGAGCCTCGCGATGTCGCCCACGCCACCCACGGTCATCCTGATGGCGGGCCTTCAGGGGTCGGGCAAGACCACCCACACCGCGAAGCTTGCGCGCCTGCTGGCCGCGGAGGGCCGTGCACCGCTCATGGTGGCGTGCGACGTGCACCGTCCGGCTGCCATGGAGCAGCTCGCGGTGCTGGGCGAGCAGATCGACGTGCCCGTGCACCGCGAGGACGGCGCAACCGACCCCGTGGCCCTTGCGAAGGCCGGCGTGGCTGCCGCGAAGCGCACCGGCCGCGACGTGGTGCTGGTGGACACCGCGGGTCGCCTCACCATCGACACCGACATGATGGATGAGCTCGTGGCCATCCGCGACGCGGTCAAGCCCACGTCGGTCATCCTCGTCGTGGATGCCATGACCGGGCAGACGGCCGTCGACGTTGCCGTGGCCTTCCAGGACGCCGTGCAGTTCGACGGGGTGGTCCTCAGCAAGCTCGACGGCGACGCCCGCGGCGGCGCGGCCCTGTCGGTGCGCTCTGTCACGGGCAAGCCCATCCTGTTCGTGGGCACCGGCGAGAAGGTGGATTCCCTCGAGGCGTTCCACCCCGACCGCATGGCATCGCGAATCCTGGGCATGGGTGACGTGCTCAGCCTCATCGAGAAGGCGCAGCAGAACGTCGATGAGGACGACGCCAAGCGCATTCAGGACAAGATGCGCGGGGGCAACCTGACCCTCGACGACTTCCTCGATCAACTCCGCCAGGTGCGGAAGATGGGCCCCATCGGCCAGCTGATGGGCATGATTCCCGGGTTCGACAAGGCTGCCAAGATGAAGGACGTGCAGGTCGACGAGCGGCGCATCGACCGCGTGGAGGCCATCATCAGCAGCATGACCTTGCCCGAGCGCGCGCGTCCGGACATCATCAATGGCAGTCGCCGGCGCCGAATCGCACAGGGAAGCGGCACCACGGTCCAGGAGGTCAATCAGCTCCTGGCCCAGTTCAAGCAGATGCAGAAGCTCATGAAGCGCATGGGCAAGGGCGGTCTTCCGCCCATGCTCGGCGTCTGACACCGAAACCGAGTAGGAGCACAGTGGTCAAGATCCGCCTCGCCCGCGTGGGCAGCAAGAAGAACCCGATCTACCGCGTCGTGGTCAGCGACTCGCGCTCCCCGCGCGACGGCCGCAACATCGAGACCATCGGCCGGTACAACCCGCAGACCGACCCGTCGATCGTCGAGGTCGACCTCGCGCGGGCAGACCACTGGATCGGCCACGGGGCCCAGCCCACGCCGGCCGTGAAGAAGCTCATCTCGATCGTCCGCGGGCGCGGGTGAGCGAGGATCGCGCCGCGGCCATGGTCGCCCGCATCGCGCGGGCCATGGTCGAACACCCCGACGAGGTCTCGGCGGGCATCGGCGAGGACCGCGGTGAGCCCGTGGTCGACCTGGAGGTCGCCGAGAGCGACCGCGGCCAGGTGATCGGCCGGGGCGGGCGCGGGGCGCACGCCCTGCGCACCCTTCTGCGCGCTGCCACCGGCCCGCGCAGCCAGGGTGGCCTGGGCCTGCGGATCGTCGACTAGGGCCATGCCGGACGCGGGCGAGCGGGTCGCCATCGCGCGACTGGGTCGCCCCCACGGCGTGCGGGGGGCCATCGCGGCACATGCCGATGGCCCCACCCTGGGCGCCCTGCAGGTGGGTGAGGCCATCACGGTCAGCCTGCCCACGGGCGAACGGCAGCTGGTGCTGGCCGAGCGCCGGGGGGAGGCCCCCAGGGCGATCCTCTCGTTCGAGGGCGTCACCACCCGCGAGGGCGCATCGGCGCTCACCGGGGGCACCCTGCTGGTCGACTCCGCACGCCTGCCGGGGGTGGATGACCCCGACACGTTCTACGTGCGCGACCTCCTCGGGTTCGAGGTGCGCGAGGGCGAGAGGCTGGTGGGAACCGTGCGCGAGATCCTCCCGGGCCCCGCCAACGACGCGCTCGTGGTCGCCGGCGACGACGGCGAGATCCTGCTGCCGTTCACGCGCGACGCCGTGGTGACCGTGGACACCCCGGCGCGGCGGGTGGTGCTGAGGGATGGCCTGCTCTGAACGTCGACGTCATCACGCTGTTCCCGGAGTGGTTCGACTGGATGCGCAGGCCGCGGCACCTCACCAACGCGGCCGCCACGAGCGGCCTGGACATCCGCTGCTACAGCCCACGCGACCACACGCCGCTGGGGCAGGGGCAGGTGGACGACTCGCCCTACGGGGGAGGCCCCGGCATGGTGCTGCGGGTCGATGTGATGGCCGCGGCGTTCGAGGCCATCTACGGGGTGCCCGCCGAGCAGGTGCGTGAGGCCCGTCGCGTGGTGGTGCTGTCGCCCCGGGGCCGGCCATTCGACGACGCCGTGGCCCGCGAGCTCGCGGCGCTTCCCGCCATCACCCTGCTGTGCGGCCGCTACGAGGGCTTCGACGAGCGCGTGCACCAGCACCTGGCGAATGACTGCATCAGCCTGGGGCCATTCGTGCTGGCCGGTGGCGAGGTGGCGGCGATGGCGATGATCGACGCCATGGCCAGGCGCCTGCCGGGCGCACTCGGCAACGAGGAGAGCCTCGATCGGGAGTCGTTCTCGCCCGGCCTCGAGGGGCAGGTGGAGCACCCCCACTACACGCGGCCAGCCGAGTTTCGCGGGTGGGGAGTACCCCCGGTTCTGCTGTCCGGCGACCACGCTGCGATAGAGGATTGGCGCCGATCTG
>CAZIQQ010000117.1:0-5149 GCA_964541555.1 uncultured Bifidobacterium sp.
GCGGTGCTACCGCTGGTTGAGGGCCCTGATGACGAGCTTCACGTACTCGACCGACCCCTTGGCGTTGGGATGCACGCCGTCAGGCTCGAGCAGCGACGAGTTGCTCGCGGCAGGCCGGTACCAGTCGACCACCCGCACGTTCTTGTTCGACCTCAGGCCGGCGATCTGAGCGTTCAGGGCATCCATCCAGTACTGGGCCTGTCCGTCGCGGCGGGTCTTGTTGTCGCGCGTGTACGTGTTGACCACCACCACGCGGGGCACCCGCTTCACCACGCCCATCATCTCCTTCCACTGCTCGGGCTTCACGGGCCCGTTGGTGCCGAGGGAGATGACTGCAGCACAGGCCTTCGGCCCGAGCGCCGCGCGCATGGCCGAGATGCCCTGCTGGAACTGCCTGCCCGTCTTGGCGTCGACCGTTGCCGAGGAGCCGCCGAGCGCGCGCTGCAGGGCGCGCTTCTGGCCGTAGTTGTCGGCGGCCATCCACAGGACGGAATCGCCGACGGCGGCACCGGCCGTGGACGCCGTGCAGCGGGCCTGGTTGGCGGACTGCCCCGTGGCCAGACCCGTGGCCGGGATCGCAGCGGCCGCGAGCACGGCCACGCCGACGAAGGTGGAGATGCGCGAAGGATTCGTCATGCGCTGCAGGGTACCGCCGGGGTCAGGCGACACCCGGGACGGGGGGTACGTAGGGAACCAGCACGATCAGCGATAGGAGCGCCAGCACCGCCAGCACGCCGACCCACGCCGCGATGGTCTGCACGGGGTGCTCGCGCCACTTGCCGTCGAGGGTCTGGAAGGCCCGGCGCAGCCCCGCGAGGCCGTTGCGGCGTATCGGCTGCTCGACGTAGGTGTACGAGAGCGCGGAGATGCCCACCACGAGGATCACCTGTATCGCCACCAGCGGCGCGCCGGAGATCGGTACGTCCTCGCCCGAGCGCGTGAGCATGAGCACGGGCCAGTGGTACAGGTACATCCCATACGACCGCGCGCCGATCCACACGAGGATCGGCAGGCCCCAGAAGCGGCCCATGAACGACTGCGGGTGCGCCGTCACGATGATGAGCACGATCGCCGGCACCGCCAGCAGCAGGAAGCCGCCCTGGTAGAGGGGCGAGTCGAACTCGTTGATGGTGAACATGCACCACAGCACCCCGGCCAGCGCGGCGAGACCGATGATCTCCATGCCGGCGCGAGAGATCCACGACGCGATGGGCTTGAGGCGGCTGGGCGGCAGCAGCACCGCCCCCACGATTCCCACGAACAGGCCCACCGCCCGGGTGTCGGTGCCGTAGTAGATGCGCCAGGGAAGCTCGAACGGGTCGTACAGGTGCCAGGCCCACCAGGTGGAGAACGCGGCGCCCGCCGCCGCCAGCAGGCCCAGCACCCACACCGGCATGCGGAAGACGATGAGCACGACCGCCAGCACCAGCGGCCAGAAGAGGTAGAACTGCTCCTCGACGGCCAGCGACCACAGGTGCGTGAACACGTTCGGCCGGCCGAACTGCTCGAAGTAGGGCACGTCGGCGACGATGAAGTACCAGTTGGTCACGTAGGCCAGGGCCGACAGCGCCGCGCCCTTGAACCGCGCCACCTCCTCCCAGTGGAGGATGAGCACGGCGATGAACGTGCCCGCCAGCGCCAGCAGCAGCGCCGGGATGAGGCGCCTCACGCGCCGCAGCCAGAAGCGCCAGAGGTCGAGCCGGCCCGACATGCGCTGCTCGGCCACCAGCAGCGAGGTGATGAGGTACCCGGAGATGACCAGGAAGAAGTCCACGCCCAGGAACCCGCCGGGCAGCCACTCGGCGCCCGCGTGGTACATGAACACCGTGGCCACGGCCAGCGCGCGCAGGCCGTCCACCCCGGGCATGTAGGGCAGGCGCGCGCCTCGTGCGCCGCCCTGCTGCTCGTAGGCGGGATAGGGGTTGGGCTGGCTCACGGGCCGAAGGCAACACGACGCCGCGGACGACGGCCGATCGGCGCGCGTAGTCTCGCGAGCGGCCCCGCCGGGCGCGGGGTGCGACACCGACACCCGGAGGCAGACCCATGGCCGACCACGCGGCTCCCCCCGCGAGCCAGGTTCCCGACGTGCCCACGCTCGAGGCGCTCGGCAACCGCCGCAGCATCCGCTACTTCGACGACTCGCGCGAGGTCGAGCGCTGGAAGGTCGAGACCATGCTGCAGGCCGCCCGGTTCTCGAGTTGCCAGGGCAACATCAACTGCACCGAGGCGATCCTGGTGCGACGCGACGAATGCGATCTGTGGGATGAGATCGAGGAGTGCGTGTCGGGGTTCAACGTGCAGATCATCAACCAGTCGTCGCACCTCATCCTGTGGGTCACGAACCTCAACGCGTGGTACGGCCGGGCGGTCGACGGCATCTCGGGCCTCGCGCTGTGCGGCGCCGCCACGAAGTACCACGGGTGGAACTACGAGTTCTCGATGACGCAGACGATCCCCCGGCTCATGAGCTTCCCCGCCGAGCGCACCGACGCCCTGCTGCGCTTCGAGAGCGGTCAGGCCGTGGCCAACGCCATGGCGGCCGGCACGGCCCTGGGCGTGGGAAGCATCCTCATCGCGTTCGGGCGCAAGCCGGGCGGCATCGAGAAGGCCTTCGGCCTGCCGCCGAACTACCGGTTCACCTGGGGGCACGCGGTGGGCTACCCGGCCGAGGACCCCAAGGCGGGGGGCCAGCGCCCGCGACTCAGGTTCGAGGCGCTCTACCACGACAACTCCTTCGGCAACCCCCTGCACTGCCAGGAGTCGACGGTGGAACTGCTGCGCGAGAAGGGGCTCATCCAGGAGCAGGCGCCGCTGCCCGGCCGGTTCGAGGAGATCGTGCAGCTGGCCGAGCGCCACGGGCGCGACCCGGGCACGCTGTCGTTCCCGGCCGCGGAGATCAGGCGGCTGATGGCCGACGCCGACTGGGACTTCGGCCCCAACATCCGGGCGCGGGCCGAGCACGTGCTGGCCACGGAGGACCTGCCGGACTACCCGCCCGAGATGCGCGAGACCTTCATGCGCCTGGCGGCCGAGCACGGGATCGACGCCACGAAGTTCCTTCCCGCGGACTGAGCGAGGAGAGATCGCGTGAGCAGCGAGTGGAGCACCTGGTACGCCGAGGAGGACCCCACCACATGGGTGCTCGGCAGCATCCTGCGCGATCGGGCCGATGCGCACGGTGATCGCCCGTACCTGCGCTACGGCGACGGTGGGTGGGTGACCTACGGCGAGATGAACGAGCGGGCCAACCGCATCGCCAACGGGCTGATGGCGCGTGGGGTGCGGCACGGCGAGTCGGTGAGCGTGATGCTGCCGAACTGCGAGGAGTTCCTGCAGTGCTGGTACGGGATCCTCAAGGCCGGCGCGGTGATGAGCAGCATCAACACCGCCTACAAGGGCGACTTCCTCTCGTGGACCATCAACCTGGTCGAGGCCCGCACGCTGTTCATATCCGACGCGTTCCTCGACCGGCTCGACTTCATCCGTGACGAGGTGCCGCTGCTCGAGCGGATCATCGTGGTGCCCTCGGCAGCCCCCACGGGGCCCGACCCGGCGGTGGCGTTCGAGTCGCTGGAGTCGCTGATGCAGGCCCCCGCCACCGAACCGGGGGTGGAGTACTCGTGGACCGACGACGCACGCATCATGTTCACGTCGGGCACCACCGGGCGCAGCAAGGGCGTGATCAAGCAGAACGCGGCCGACTACTTCTCGGCGCGCGGGTCGCTGCAGTACATGTCCACGCGCCGCGGGGTGCCGGTGGATGACATGCACGCCGAGACCTGGTTCTCGTGCCTGCCGCTGTTCCACAGCAACGCGCAGGTGCTGTGCGCCTACCCGGCGCTCATCGCCGGCGGGCGGGTGGCCTACGTGGAGCGGTTCTCGGGCACGCGCTTCTGGGAGCAGGCCATCGACATGGGCGCCACGATGTTCAACGGAATCGGGGCGATGCTCTACTTCCTGTGGAACCAGCCACCGTCAGATCTGGACCGCGCGCACTCCGTGCACTCGGTGCTGGCCGCCCCCGCCCCCCGCGACATCTACTTCGAGTTCGAGGAGCGCTTCGGGCTGCAGCTGATCGAGGGGTACGGGCTCACCGAGACCGGCGTATGCACGGTGATGGACCCCACCCAGCCGGTGCGCCTGGGCAGCTGCGGGCGGGCGAACCCCGGCTACGAGGTGACCATCGTCGAGCCCGGCACCGACCGTCCCCTGCCGCCCGAGACCCCGGGCGAGATCGTGGTGGACATGAAGGTGCCGAACATCGTGATGCGCGCCTACTACGGCATGCCGGAGAAGACCGCCGAGGACTTCCGCAACCTCAAGCTGCACACGGGCGACCTGGGCCGCATGGACGCCGACGGCTACGTGTATTTCATGGACCGCGTGAAGGACTACATCCGCCGCCGCGGCGAGAACGTGTCGTCGATGGAGGTCGAGCGCCAGATCGCCGCGCACCCGCAGGTGAAGGAGTGCTCGGTGATCGGCGTGAAGGCCGACGAGGGCGCGTCGAGCGAGGACGAGATCATGGTGGTGCTGGTGGCCGACGGCGACGCACCCGACCCCGCCGAGCTCACACACTGGATGGCCGAGCGCATGCCCTACTTCATGGTGCCCCGCTACATCCGCGTGGTCGAGGCCCTGCCGAAGACCCCCACCGAGCGCGTGCGGAAGACCGAACTGCGCGACGCCGGCGTGACCGCGGACACCTGGGACCGCGACGTCGCAGGCGTGGAGGTACGCCGGTAGTCCCGGGGGACCCCGACGGGTCGGGTTCTTCCCGAACCGCTGCGACACTCAGGGGGTGGCCAGTCGCGACGTATCCATCGGGTTCGTCGCCGGCGTCGCCGTCGCCGTGGTCATGGGCGGCGGGGCGGTGGCGGCATCCTTCCTGCCCGAGGGGAGCGTGGGCACCGCGCAGATCCGCGACCAGGCCGTCACCAACTCGCGGATAGCCAACAACGCGGTGGGCGCCGCGAAGATCCGCGATGGCGCGGTGACCACGAAGCAGATCAAGGACGGCAGCATCCGTCCGGTCGACTTCAGCTGGACGGTGTGGGGCGCGATAGCGGACATGCCGGGCAGGCAGGGCGCGACGGGGCCGCAGGGTCCGCAGGGGCCGCAGGGTCCGCAGGGGCCGCAGGGTCCGCAG
>CAZIQQ010000118.1:0-5047 GCA_964541555.1 uncultured Bifidobacterium sp.
GCGGCGATCGCAGCCGGGGATGATGCATTTGCGGCCCCCGCAAATGCCGATCCCGCTTCGGCGAGTGGCCGCCACCCCGATACGACGGGCCTGCCGCACTGCTGTGGTATTCGGCGGGGGTAGTGATGACCCCCGGGCTTCACGGCACCGCTACGAGGTGCGGCTCAGGTGGGATCCGGCGCGCCCTTGCGGCCCAGCTGGATGCGGTTCTCGGTGCCGCGGAAGAGCCGCACGATGTTCTCGCGGTGCTTGAGGATGACGAAGAGCGCGGCGAGAGCGATGAAGGCCACGTACGACCATGGGGCGCCGAAGGCCCAGGCGAGCGGGGCGGCGGCGAGGGCGGCGACGATGCTGGCCACCGAGACGTAGCGGGTGGTGACGACCAGCAGGACCCAGATGACGAGGATGATGCCGCTGGCCGCGGGGACGAGGCCGATGAGGGCGCCGGCGCCGACGGCGACTCCCTTGCCGCCCTTGAAGCGGGTCCAGACCGGGAAGACGTGGCCGAGTATTGCGAGAGCGCCCGCGGCGAGGGGCCACGGGTTGGAGGTGAGGGCCTCGGCGAGGAGGACGGCGGCGGCGCCCTTGGCGATGTCGAGGATCATCACGGCGATGCCCCACGAGCGGCCGAGGGTGCGGAACACGTTGGTGGCGCCGAGGTTGCCGCTGCCGACGGTGCGCAGGTCCACCCCGTGCAGGCGGCCGGCGATGAGCGCGAAGGGGATGGAGCCCAGCAGGTAGGCGGCGACGAGGGCGATTGCCTGGTTCACGGATCTCCGGTGACGTCGGGGGCGGGCACGCGGCCCTGGAAGAGCCGGCGGCGGGCCATGATGAAGTAGTAGGCGCCCGAAATGACGGTGAGGGCGACCGCGAGGTAGAGGAGGGCGTCGTACTGCCACTGGGGCGCGACGTTCAGGATCACCCACGCGACCGCGACGTTCTGGCTGAGGGTCTTGATCTTGCCGAGGCGGCTGGCGGGGATGACGAGGTCCTCGCTCACGGCGACCAGGCGCAGGCCGGTGACGGCGAACTCGCGGGTGACGATGACCATCACGATCCAGGCGGATACATCGCCCACCTCGACCAGGCACAGCAGCGCACCGGTCACCAGGAGCTTGTCGGCGAGCGGATCGAGGAAGGCCCCGGCAACGGTGACCTCGCCGCGGGAACGGGCCAGCCACCCATCGAGGGAGTCGGTCGCGGCGGCCACCACGTAGAGCGCGAATGCCCAATAGCGACCGCCCTCGTCGTCGACGAGGATCAGCACCATCACCACCGGGATCAGGGCGATCCGAATGGCGGTGACGATGAGCGCGGGGTTCATCGCGGCGCGACCGGGCACGGAGGGCAGCGTATCCTGATCGCCGTGGCGGATCTCACCCTCAACGTGATCGGCGCGGACCAGCCGGGCATCGTCGCGGCCGTCACCGGTGCCCTGGTGGATGTCGGGGGCAATGTGGCCGCGTGCAGGGCGGCGCTGCTGTCGGGCAGCTTCGCCATGGTGCTCGCGGTGTCGGTGCCCGACGACGTCACGCCCGAGGATGTCGAGGCCGCGCTCGTGCCGACCGCCGCGGCGCTGGGCCTGACCATCGACGCCAACGTCTGTCCGCACGAGGGCCCGGACGAGCAGGGCGAGCGCTGCGTGGTGAGCGTGTACGGCGCGGACCGGCCGGGCATCGTGCACGACGCGGCCGGGGCGCTGGCCGAGCTGGGCGCCGGCATCGTGGACCTGACATCGAGCCTGGTGGGCGACCCGCCGATATTCATCCTCGGGATGGAGGTGATCCTCCCCGGGGGGGTCACGCTGGGGCGCGTGGAATCGGTGCTGGGATCCGGGGTGCTGCGCGACCTCGAGGTATCGGTGCAGCCCGCAGCAGTGCGCATCTAGCCGCGCCCATGGTCCGAGACGTCGTGGTGTTCCCGGATCGCAGGCTGAAGCGCGTGTGCGTGCCGGTCGGCACGCCCGGCCCGGCCGCGCGCAGGCTGGCGCGCGACCTCATCGACACCGCGGCGTCGTTCCCGCGTACCACCGGGATCGCCGCCCCGCAGGTGGGGGAGCTCTGGCGCATGTGCTTCATCGACTGCAGCGACAACCCGCGGGTGCCGGACCCCCTGGGCCCGGTGGTGATGGTGGACCCGGTTCTCACCCACTACGCCGGCGACGAAGTGGGGCGCGAGGGGTGCCTGAGCATCCCGCAGGTGACTGCCAACGTGCAGCGGGGCACGGAGATCGGCGTGCGCTATCTCGACCCCGAGGGCCGCCGGCACGAGGTGGTGGCCTCGGGCTTCGAGGCCCGGGTGATCCTGCACGAGATGGACCACCTCGACGGAATCCTCATCCTCGACCGCGTGCGCTCGCTGTCGCTCGACGTCTTCCCGCGCGTGCGCAGGTCGGGCAGGCAGCGCGGGAAGGGCGGAACCTCCCGGCCCGGGTGATCCGGGGCCGGTGGCATCCTCCCGCCCCATGCGCCTTATCACCACAGCCATCGCCGCCGCACTCGTGGCCGCGCCCGCCCTGGCCTCGGCCGCACCGCCGGTGGTGCTGGTGCAGGCCGGCCACCTGAGCCCGGGCGAGCCCGGGTACCTGGCCCAGACCGGGGCGTCGGGCAACCCGTTCGGACTCGAGTCGGAGTTCAACCGCCGCGTGCGCGACGACATCGTGAAGCGCCTGAAGGCGGCAGGCGTGGACGCCCGGCCTCTCGCAGCCCGCGTGGAACCCCTCGGGGTGGCAGGAGCCACCTTCGTGAGCATCCACCACGACTCGCCCGGAGGCGCGGCCATGGTGGGGCACGCGGTCACCGGCGGCAACGAGAACTACTACCGGGGTGAGGGCACAGGCACGGCCAGCCCCACCCCCTATCCCGACAGCGGACGGCACCGCACGCCCGCGACGAAGGTGAGCCCCGCCGTGGAGCGCACGTCGGCGGCTACGGCCCGGCGCCTGTCCATGGCGCTGAAGTCGATCTTCACGCCGGCCAACGGGGCCGGTGGCCGCTTCAGCGGGGTGATCCCGCCGAACTCCAACCGGCGCATGAACCACTTCTACGGCTTCTACCGCACCACCGCGCAGTCGCGCGTGATCGTCGAGGTGGGCGCCGCGCCGGACGACAACCCCTTCCTCGCCAAGGTGCCCCTCATCTCGCGCACGTTGAGCGTGGCCTTGATCGGCGACCTCAAGGCGCGCAGGCTTCTCTAGCGGCGACCGCCGCGCAGCCGCCCCTCCGCGCTGCCGTTTGCACCGTGACACACGTGCTTCCCCCGGGGTCGAGGAAGCCGCTATCGTACCCGGCACCCATCGAAGTTCCCATCACCCCAAGTGGATAACTTCCTTGCTTCGCCTGCTCTCCCTCGTCTGCATCACCGCGATCGGTGCTCCCGCCGGGACCCTCGGCGTGCCGTCCGATCTCGCCCAGCAGGGCATCCTCGCCCTGCCATCCCCAGTGGCGAATGACCAGCTCGGGACGTCGATCGCGCTGTCGGGTAACGGCAGCACGATCGCCGCGGGAGCCCCGGGGTTCGATTTCACCGTGAGCAACCGCGGGGGCGTGGGCCTCTTCAGCAGGACCGGGTCGAGTTGGGCCTTCGACCAGACGGTGGTGTCCAACGGCACCCCGCTGGCTGGTGACGACATGGGCCGCTGCGTGGCGGTGTCGGGCAACGGCCTCGTGATGGCCACGGGCATACCCAACGACGACATCGGGGCCAATGCCGACCAGGGCAGCGTGCAGGTGGCCGATGTCCTCAACGGCGTCTCCGGCGTGGGGGCCGCCGCCGTATGGGCCGGGGCGACCCTGCTCACCGACACCGCTCCCAACGCCGCGGCGAACGCGCAGTTCGGGTGCCCCATCGCGCTGTCGGAGGACGGCACGACCCTCGCCGTGGGCGCCCCCGGCAGCGCCAGCAACAAGGGCCACGTGTCGGTGTTCACGCGCAGCGGCTTCACCTACACCCGGCAGGCGGTGCTCACCCGACCGGGCGGCGCGGCGAATGACACCTTCCCGAGCGACATCGCCCTGGCGGCCAACGGCAGCACCCTGCTCACGGGCACGGGCGGAGTGGGCAGCTTCAGCGGATCCGCCACGGCGTTCACGCGCAGCGGAGCCACGTGGAGCGCGCAGTGGACGCTCAACGGCGGCGCGTCCGAGCACCTCGGCCAAGCGGTCGCCCTTTCATCGAATGGCGGGGTGGGCCTGATATTCCGCTCGGCGCAGGCGGTGATCTTCGACCACTCGGGGTCCAGTTGGACCGAGCGCTCGGTCGTCAGCACGCCGGCGCCCGAGGGCAACTTCGTCTTCCAGGGCTTCATCGAGGGCCTCGCGATCTCCGGCGATGGCCGGGTGGCGGCCGTGGCCACTCCGAACTCGCGTCCCAGCAGCCCCACCCAGGTAGGGCGCGTGCACACGTACGACATCAGCGGCGCCACGCCCGTAGCCCTGCAGCACCTCACCCCCACCGAATACGCCGCGAACGACAGGTGGGGCGACGGCGGCGTGGCGCTGTCCGACGATGGGAGCACGCTCGTGGTGGGAACCCCTTCGGCCGATGCCGGCGCCGTCCTTGGCACCGGGAAGGTGGCCGTGTTCGCATCCCCCACCGCGTCGCCGGCCCCTGGCGGATCGGGATCTTCCGGGGGGTCGTCCTCGGGCGGATCTGCGGCAGGCGGCGGAGGGTCACCGGGTGGGAGCGCGTCGACTGCCGCGCCGGCGCGACCCGCGGTGAAGTGGACCTACACGCAATCCACCCGTCGACTCGTCGGAACCATCACGCCCGTCACCGGGGTGACGTACGCGATGACCGCCACCAAGGGCAAGACGGTAAAGCGCGGCGCGTGCAAGCCCGGCGTCGCCAGCAGCGGATCCGGCAAGAAGCGGAAGAAGAAGCGGATCATCATGTGCTCCATCAAGGTGGTTGCGGGCACCTGGGCTGTGGCCATCACCCCATCCGCGGCCGGGCGAGCCGGAACCCCGGCACGCAAGACGGTGCGCTAAGCCCTCAACTCGCCCGGATGCCGTGCACCGGCCGGCCCGCGGCGATCCACTGGTAGTAC
>CAZIQQ010000119.1:0-4968 GCA_964541555.1 uncultured Bifidobacterium sp.
ATGGCTGCGGGCTTCTCGATCCTCGCGGGTAGCCTCCTCTGCGTCCTGGGGATCCCCTTCGCCCTCTTCTTCTATGTGTTCGAGTGGGTGCTGGTGGCCGGCCTGCAGGCGTTCATCTTCGCGCTGCTGTCCGGTATCTACATCGGCTACGCCGCGCAGTCCGAGCACTAGAAGGCAATTCACCAAACAGGAGGCCACGTGGCTCTCGAAGGCAGCATCGTCGACGCATCCAAGGCTCTTACGCTCGGTCTCGCGACCGGCCTGGGCGCAATCGGCCCGGGCATCGGCGTGGGCTACATCTTCGGCAAGACGGTCGAGTCGGTCGCCCGCCAGCCCGAGCTCCGCGGTGATCTTCTCTCGATCACCTTCCTCGGACTTGCCCTGACCGAGGCGATCACGTTCTACGCCCTGCTCATGGGCTTCGTCGCCTTCTTCCTGGTCTAGACCATGGGTCCCCTTTCAGGCGTCGATCCCGTAGGGGCGAATCCGCTCCTCCAGGTGAGTCCGGGTCTCATGATCTGCACCATCGTCGTCTTCCTGCTCACGCTCCTCATTCTCAAGAAGTTCGTCTTCGGCCCGGTGGGCGAGGCGATCGAGAAGCGCCGTGCGTCGATCACCGCCTCCATCGAGGAGGCCGAGTCGAGCCGTGATGAGGCCGTGAAGCTCCTCGACGAGTACAAGGCCCAGTTGGCCGAGGCCCGTCGCGAGGCCGATGAGCTCCGTGAGGCCGGTCGCCGTGAAGGCGAGCGCCAGAAGACGGAGATCGTGGGCCAGGCCCAGGAGCAGCGGGAGCGCATCGTCAGCGACACGCAGACGCAGATCGACGCCCAGGCCCAGGCGGCCGTGGCCGGCATCCGCGACGACGTGGTGGTGCTCGCGCTCTCCGCCGCCGAGAAGGTGACGAGGAAGTCCCTGTCCGACGACGATCACCGCAAGCTGGTCGAGGAGGCTCTCGCCGACGCCGACCTCAGCGGGCTGCGTTCCGCCTGATGAGCGTCGCGGCCACATACGCCGAGGCACTGTTCGAGGCCGCGGAGGCGCAGTCCGCCGTGGACCAGGTGCGGACCGAGCTCGGCGAGTTCACCGAGGCCATGGCCCCGGGGAGCGAGCTGCGCGAGGCCCTCACGAGCCCCGAGATCGAGACGATGGCCAAGAGGGCGGCCATCACCGACCTCCTCGAGGGCGCCCACCCGGTCACCCTCGGGTTCGTGCAGGTGCTCGTCGACCGCGGCCGCATCGCCGAGATCGACGAGGTCGTGGCCGCATACGGACGCCGCGTCGACACCGCCGAAGGGCGTGTCGTCGTCACCGCCGTCACCGCAATCCCGCTCACCCCGGAGCTGCGCGAGCAGATCCGCGACAAGGTGCGCGCCCAGACCGGGCGTGACGCCGAGATCGAGGAGACCGTGGACCCGTCGATCATCGGCGGCCTCGTGCTCCGCGTCGGCGACGTCGTCGTCGACGCATCGCTGCGCACGCGCCTCGAGGAGATGCGCCGCTCGCTCGAGTCGGCGCCCGTCGACCTGTCAACCGCCGTCGAGGCCTGACGCGCGGCTTCGCCGCATCAACCGAGAAAGGTATTCACCGCCCGATGAAGCTCCGCCCCGACGAGATCACCAAGGTCCTCCGCGCTCAGATCGAGCAGTACGAGGGCGTCGCGGAGGCCGACGAGGTCGGGACCGTCCTGCAGGTGGGTGACGGTATCGCCCGCG
The DNA here is from genome assembly GCA_964541555.1 of uncultured Bifidobacterium sp. Classification (GTDB taxonomy): domain Bacteria; phylum Actinomycetota; class Thermoleophilia; order Miltoncostaeales; family Miltoncostaeaceae; genus SYFI01. Next base: position 1,713 of record CAZIQQ010000119.1, read on the forward strand.
TGCACGGCCTCCCCTCGGTTCTGTCGCTCGAGACGCTCGAGCTGCCGCACGGCGTGTCCGGCCTGGCCCTGAACCTCGAGGAGGACAACGTCGGTGTCGTGCTCCTCGGCGAGGACACCCTCATCAAGGAGGGCGACCCGGTCCGCCGCACGGGCAAGGTCATCCAGGTGCCGGTCGGCGAGGCCCTGCTGGGCCGCGTGGTCGACCCCCTCGGCGTGCCGCTCGACGGCCGCGGGCCGATCCAGACCAACGACTTCCGCCCGGTCGAGTTCAAGGCTCCCGGCGTGGTGCAGCGCCAGCCGGTCACCGAGCCGCTGCAGACCGGCATCAAGGCCATCGACGCCCTGATCCCGATCGGTCGTGGCCAGCGCGAGCTGATCATCGGCGACCGCCAGACCGGCAAGACGACTATCGCCATCGACACGATCATCAACCAGCGCGGCCAGGGCGTGAAGTGCTTCTACGTGGCCATCGGCCAGAAGGCGTCCACCGTGGCCCAGGTGGTCGAGCGCCTGCGCGAGGCCGGCGCCATGGAGTACACCACCGTCGTGGTGGCCAGCGCGTCCGCCAGCGCCCCGCTCAAGTACCTGGCGCCGTACTCCGGCGCCGCCATGGCCGAGCACTTCCTCTACAACGGCCAGCACGCGCTGTGCGTGTATGACGACCTGTCGAAGCAGGCCGACGCCTACCGCCAGATGTCGCTGCTGCTCCGCCGCCCGCCGGGCCGCGAGGCGTTCCCCGGCGACGTGTTCTACCTGCACTCCCGCCTGCTCGAGCGCGCCTGCAAGCTCAGCGACGACCTCGGTGGCGGCTCGCTCACCGCGCTGCCGATCATCGAGACGCAGGCCGGTGACGTGTCGGCGTACATCCCGACCAACGTCATCTCCATCACCGACGGCCAGATCTTCCTCGAGTCGAAGCTCTTCTACTCGGGTATCCGTCCGGCCGTGAACGTGGGTATCTCGGTGTCGCGCGTGGGTGGTAACGCCCAGATCAAGGCCATGCGCAAGGTGGCCGGTCGCCTGAAGATCGAGCTCTCGCAGTACCGCGACCTCGAGGCCTTCGCGCAGTTCGGGTCCGAGCTCGACGCCGCCACCCAGCAGACGCTGGCCCGTGGCGCCCGTCTTGTGGCCAGCCTCAACCAGCCGGCCTTCCAGCCGTGGCCGGTGGAGGAGCAGGTGGCCATCATCTTCGCCGCCAGCCGTGGCTACCTCGATGCCGCGGAGCCGTCGGACATCCCGCGCGTGAACGAGGAGATCCGCTCGGCGCTTCGCGACGAGGGCACGATCCTCACCGAGATCCGCGAGACCCAGGACCTTCCGGACGCCCTGCAGGACAAGCTCGGCAAGTTCCTCGAGGCCCTCATGAAGCGCCTGGTGGGCGTTCCCGGCGGTAGCGAGGCCGCCGCCTAGTGCCGAGCCAGCAGGACATCAAGCAGCGCATCACCTCGGTCACGGGCACGAGCAAGATCACCCGTGCGATGGAACTGGTGGCGTCGGCGAAGCTTCGCCGGGCCCAGGGCCGCATCGAGTCGCTGCGTCCGTACGCCAAGGGAATGCGCCGCCTCATGGCGGGCGCCGCCCGCCGCGCGGGCAACCTCAACGGCGTGCCCCTGCTGGAGGAGCGCGACGAGACCCGCCGCGCGGCCGTCCTGGTGATCACGGGCGACCGCGGCCTGGCCGGCGCGTTCAACGTGAACGTGGTGCGCCGCGGCCTGCAGGAGGCCGACGCCCTGCTGGCCGAGGGCTTCGACGAGGTCGTGTTCACCGCCGTGGGCAAGAAGGGCGGCGGCACGCTGCGCTTCCGCGGAAAGCAGCTCGACAATCACTTCCAGGGCTTCTCATCCGAGCCCACCTTCGCGGACGCGGCCTCGGTGGCCGAGTTCGTGACCCAGCGGTTCCTGGATGGCGAGACCGACCGCGTGGTCCTGGTGTTCAACGAGTTCAAGTCGCTCGTGGAGCAGCGCGTCACGGCCGAGCAGCTGCTGCCCGTGCCGCGTGACGTCGTGGAGGACGACGACGACAACCCGGACACCGAGCCGGTGTTCTCGCAGGCCCTGGCCGAGTTCGAGCCGGAGCCCGTGGCGCTGCTCTCGGAGCTGCTGCCGACCTTCGTGGACACCACGATCTACCGGGCGCTCCTCGAGAGCGCCGCGGCCGAGCATGCAGCACGCCGCACGGCCATGAGCAACGCAAGCGACAACGCAGAGCAGCTCATCGCGGACCTCACGCTCGCGATGAACCGCGCCCGGCAGGCCGCGATCACCCAGGAGATCCTTGAGGTGGTCGCCGGCGCGGACGCCCTCAGCTAGACCCAACGACGAACGGATCCTCAGCCTGATGAGCACCAACGGGAAGAACACCGGGACGATCCTCGAGATCAAGGGCGTCGTGCTCGACGTCCGGTTCACCGATGACCTCCCGGGCATCTACAACGCCCTCGAGATCACGCGCCCCGACGGCACCACCCTCGTCGCGGAGGTGCAGCAGCTCCTCGGCGACGACAAGGTGCGCGCCGTGGCCCTCGACACCACCGACGGCCTGTCGCGCGGCACGGACGTGATCGACACCGGCGCACCGATCTCGGTTCCGGTGGGCGAGCCCACGCTCGGTCGCATCTTCAACGTGCTGGGCGAGGCCATCGACGAGGCCGGCCCGGTTGACGCCGCCGAGAAGTGGCCGATCCACCGTGACCCGCCGGCCTTCGACCAGCTCAGCCCCACCTCGGAGATCTTCGAGACCGGCATCAAGGTCATCGACCTGCTCGCGCCGTACGTGAAGGGCGGCAAGGTGGGACTGTTCGGTGGCGCCGGCGTGGGCAAGACGGTGCTCATCCAGGAGCTCATCCACAACATCGCCCAGGAGCACGGCGGCCTGTCGGTGTTCGCCGGCGTGGGCGAGCGCACCCGTGAGGGCAACGACCTCTGGCTCGAGATGAAGGAGTCGGGCGTCATCTCGAAGACCGCCCTCGTGTACGGCCAGATGAACGAGCCGCCGGGCGCCCGCCTGCGCGTGGCCCTGAGTGGCCTCACGATGGCCGAGTACTTCCGTGACGTCGGCGGCCAGGACGTGCTGCTGTTCGTCGACAACATCTTCCGGTTCGTGCAGGCGGGGTCCGAGGTGTCGGCCCTCCTCGGCCGCATGCCGTCGGCCGTGGGTTACCAGCCCACGCTGCAGACCGAGATGGGCGACCTGCAGGAGCGCATCACCTCGACGCGCAACGGATCGGTCACCTCGGTGCAGGCCATCTACGTGCC
>CAZIQQ010000120.1:0-4885 GCA_964541555.1 uncultured Bifidobacterium sp.
CGCCATCGCCACGTGCAGCGGCGGAAGCCGCCGGCTGGCGCGGCCGGCCAGCATGCCGGTGGTGGCCCAGCCGAGGCTGGCCGCCATGGCCAGGATCAGGCCCGTCACGGGGAGTGCGTCGCGTGCCGGCCACGGGGGGTGTTCACGTGCCCGATCCTACGCCCGGTCGCCGGCATGGTGGCCCTGCGCCGTAGCCGTTCAGGCCTGCTCGCACCCGTCCGCTAGCCTCGCGCCAACGGGACGTGGCGCAGCTTGGTAGCGCACCTGCTTTGGGAGCAGGGGGTCGCGGGTTCAAATCCCGCCGTCCCGATGACGATGCCCGGCGGACTAGCGCGGGCTGTCACTCCTGCGCCGCCGCCGGGCCTGGCCCTGCCGCCTCCCCGGTCCGCTGCCGTCGCCGGGCCGGGTCTGAGGCCGCGCCTTCTTCGGCGCCGGGCCGGCCACTGCTGCGAACTGGTCATCCAGCTTGAGGGTGCGGGTCATGGCTCGCATGTCGTCGACGTGCTCCTCGCCGACGAAGGTGACGGCCACGCCCCGCTCGCCGGCGCGGCCGGTGCGGCCCGCGCGGTGCACGTAGTCCTCGGCCTGGCCCGGCGGGTCGAAGTTGATGACCTTGGCCACGTTGTCCACGTGGATGCCGCGGGCGGCAACGTCGGTGGCCACCAGGGTGGTCACCCGGCCGGCCTCGAAGTCGGCCAGGGCCCTCTCGCGCTGGCGCTGGCTCTTGTCGCCGTGCATCGCCACCGCCTGCACCTGCCTCTTCCTGAGGTGGCGAACCAGGCGGTCGGCGCCGTGCTTGGTGCGCACGAACACGAGGTTCAGGTCACCGCCACCACCGATCTCGCCCACCAGCCGGTCCAGGCGCTCATCACGCTCTGCGCGCACGAACCTGTGCTCGATCGCGGGCGCCCTCCTGGCGGGCGGCTGGTGCTCGTGCCGCACCGCGTCGCGCGTGTACCGCTGGGCGATGACCCCGGCGTCGCCGTCGAGCGTGGCCGAGAAGAACAGCGTCTGGCGATCCTCCGGGCACCTGGCCACGATGCGGTCCACTGCCGGGCGGAACCCCATGTCGAGCATGCGATCGGCCTCGTCGAGCACCAGGATCCTCACGTTCTTCAGCGAGAACGCGCCGCGTGCCAGGAGGTCCTCCAGGCGTCCCGGTGTGGCGACCACGATGTGCGCCTTGGCGGCCTCGCGGGCCTGCCTCTCGAGGCCCACGCCGCCGTACACGGCGCAGATCTTCAGCGCGCGCGCGTGGGCGATGGCGTAGGTGGACTCCACGATCTGCGTGGCCAGCTCACGGGTGGGGGCCAGCACCAGCGCGGCCGGACGCGGCGCCTCGGCCGGCGTGCGGTCGATCAGCGGCACCATGAAGGCCAGTGTCTTGCCGGACCCCGTGGGCGACTTGGCCAGCACGTCGCGACCGGCGAGGACATCGCCGATCACCTTGGTCTGGATTGCGAAGGGGGCGGCGAACCCGCGGTCGGCCAGGGCACGGGCGACTGCGCCCGACACGCCGAGGCCGGCGAACGACTGCTGGGACATCAACTTCTCCTCTGGGTGCACGCGCCGCAGGGGCGGCGTGCGGTTGGGGAGGCACTGCTCACCCGAACCGCACATGTGGCGGGACCCAAGGAAGCCGACCTCTCGACCGGCGGGGTGCCGATCGACCATGTGACCTTAGCGGCGTGCCGCCGGTTTCCTGCTCACACGGGCAGGCGCGGCCTGTCGGGGTTCTCGGCCTCCTTGGGGTCGCGATCCCAGCCGTGCCAGCGGTCAACCCGGATGCGCACCGAGATGCGCGGGTGGGCCGTGCGCGGGTACGGCTTGCCCGTGTACATGTTGCTCAGGCCGTCGATGTCGGCCCGGTCGACGTCCTCGTAGATCTCCTCGACCACGCCGATCAGGCTCACCTGGCGGTAGAAGGTCTCGGGGTCGATGCAGGTGAAGGCCACCCGGCCATCACGGGCGAGCCACGCGAGGCGCGGCCGGACATCGTCCATGTTCACCAGCACCCGGTCGTCACCCAGCCACCGGTACCAGATGGCGGTGGTGTGGGGCGAGCCGTCGGGCCGCAGCACGGCCATCACGCAGAGGTTGGGCCGATCGAGGAAGTCGGCGATGGCCTGGGGCACGGGTGCTTTGGGCATACGGGTTTCATACCACGGCCGCGACCGTGCACCATGTGCGCGTGGACGCACACGCGATCGAACTGCTCGAGCTCCCGGCAATCCGCGAGCGCCTCGCCGGCATGGCCTCGTTCGAGGGCGGCGCCGCGCTGGCGCGCGCGCTCGAGCCCTCGCCCGACGCCCGCGAGGTGGCCGGGCTGCGCGACATCACCCGCGAGGCCTGCGCGCTGTGGGAACTCGGGGTGTCGGGGCCCGGCGGCGCGCACGACGTGCGCGACGACGTCACCGATGCCCGTCGGGGTGCTCCCCTGGAGATCCAGGCGTTCGAGCGCATCCGCGCCACGGCAGAGGTGGCGGGGGAGATGCGCGAGGCGCTGATGGAGCACGCTGACGCCGCTCCGCTCATCGCCGACGTCGCCGACATGATCGACGCCGCGGTGATGGACCGGCTGGCCAGCCGTCTGGATGCCGCCCTCGACGGCCGGGGCGGCATCCGCGACGACGCCTCGCCCGGCCTCGCCCGCGCGCGTCGCGACGTGGCCGAGTTGAAGAGGCAGGCGCAGGAGGCCCTGCGCGAGGTTGCGCAGGCGGTGAAGGCCCACCTGCAGGAGGGCTTCATCACCGAGCGCGCGGGCCGGCCGGTGCTGGCCGTGAAGGCGTCGTCGCGGTCTGCCGTGCCGGGAATCGTGCACGACAGCTCCGACTCGGGCGGCACCCTGTTCGTGGAGCCCCTGCCGGTGGTGGAGGCCAGCAACCGGGTGCGCGAGGCCATCGCCCGCGAGCGCGAGGAACTGGCCGCCGTGCTGGCCGCCCTTCGCGCGCTGGTGGAGGAGAGCGGGTACGCGCTCGACACCGCCGTGGAGGCCCTGGCCGAGATCGACCTGCGTCTGGCGCGTGCCTCGCTGTCGCGCGCATGGCGGGGCGCGCCGGTGGAGGTGGGCGACCCGCTGCTGGAGCGCGCCCGCCATCCGCTGCTCGACCCCTCGCGCGCGGTGCCCATTGACCTGGACCTGACATCGATACGCGCGCTGGTGGTGAGCGGCCCCAACACCGGTGGCAAGACGGTGTCGCTGAAGACGCTCGGCCTGTTCGCCCTGCTTCACCAATGCGGCATCGAACCGCCCGCCGATCGCGTGCGGCTACCGGTGTTCGACACCGTGCTGGCCGACATCGGCGACGAGCAGTCGATCGCCGAGAGCCTCTCCACGTTCTCGGCCCATGTGCGCACTCTGGTGGGCGTGCTGGGCGAGGCCGGTGCGCGCAGCCTCGTGCTGCTGGACGAGGTGGGGGCGGGCACCGACCCGTCGGAGGGCGCGGCCATCGCGCAGGCCGTGCTGGGCGAGTTGCTGGGTCGCGGCACCCTCGTGCTGGCCACCACCCATTCGCCGGAGGTCAAGTCGTGGGCCGTCAGCACCGACGGTGCCGCGAACGCCGCGGTGGGCCTGGACCCCGACACCCTGGCCCCGACCTACCGGCTGGCGGTGGGCGACCCGGGCGGCTCGCACGCCATCGGCATCGCCGAGCGCCTTGGCATGCCCGCGGCTGTGCTGGCCCGGGCCCGCGAGGCCATGGGGCATGAGCGCGCGGCGCTGGCGGGCCTCACCGAAGACGCCGAGCGCGCCCGGGCAGAGGCCGAGCGTGACCGCGCTGCCGCTGCGGAGGCGCGCGCCATCGCCGAGCGCGAGCGCCGCGAGGCCGACCGCCAGCGCGAGAAGCTGCGCACTCGCGCCGACGAGGAGCGGGCGCGCATGCGCGCCGAGGCAGAGGCCGAGCTTGCAGAGCTCAGGCGCGACCTGGCGGCCCTGCGTCAGGAGATCGCGGCGGGCCGCAAGCTGGAGGATCGCGACAGGCGGTCCGTCGACAGGCAGAAGGACCGCGACCGCAGGCTGGGCGCGGCCGACGACGCCGCACGCCGGGCGGCCGACCGGCTGTCCGGGCTCGTCGCCCCGGTTGCGCCCGAGCGGGCGCCCGAGGTGGGCGAGCACGCCGTCGACCTGGCGCTGGGCGTGCGGGGGGTGGTCATCTCAATCGAGGGGGATGAGGCCGAACTGCAGGGCCCCTCGGCCCGCGTGCGTGTGCCCCTCTCGCGGCTGGCGCCCGATCGCACGCCCGCCGCCACGGCGACCCCGCCGCCCCGTGCCGAGGCCAGGCCGGTGCTCGAGGCGGTGTCATCCGAGGTCGATGTGCGCGGCCAGCGGGCCGAGGCCGCGCGGCGGGCCGTGCGTGATCACATCGACCAGGCCGCCCAGGTGGGGCTCGAGAGCGTGCGCGTCATCCACGGGCGCGGCACGGGCGCCCTGCGCGCGGCGATCGGGGAGGAACTGGCGGCTCATCCGCTGGTGAAGTCGTCATCCCCGGCCCCTGCGGGCGAGGGCGGCGACGGCGCCACCATCGTCGTGCTCTAGCGCTTGCCCTAGCGGGCGAAGGCGGCGCACACCGGCCACTGGCCGGGGCCCCACTTCACGAACAGCACGGCAGCGCGGTAGTCCTGCTCGGCCTCGCTGGCGGCCGCGGGATCGCCCGTGCCGCCCATGGCCTCCCAGGTTGACTGCATGAACTGGTACTTGCCGCGGAACTGGCCGCCTCCACCGATGGAGCGCGGGTTGCCGCCCGACTCGCACTGGGCGATGCGATCGAGCACGGCGCGGGACGGCCCGCCGGGCACCGCGGGCCAGCGGCCGCTTCGCGGGGTGGTGGCGGTGGCCGCGCCAGGCGCGGTGGCGGCTGCTGCAGCGCGTGCGCGGCGACGATCGCCC
>CAZIQQ010000121.1:0-4857 GCA_964541555.1 uncultured Bifidobacterium sp.
CTGCACCAGCTCGAGCGGCGAGGCCGGGGGCGGACCCGCCGGCGGGGGGTGGGGCAGCCCCATGTCGGCGCGCAGCGGGCCGAGCACGGCGTGCATGGCGTCGGGGTCGGCCCCCGGGCGCGGCACGGCGGGGGAGATCAGCACGTTCACGCCCACCGGGGCGCCTTCTGCAAGGTCGAGCGCCCGCGACACCGCGTCGCGCACGGCATCGGGGGTCATTCCCGCCACGCCGAACACCCCCAGGCCACCCGCGCGCGACACTGCGGCGACCAGTTCGGGAGTGGTGGGCCCCCCGGCCATTCCCGCGAGCAGGATGGGCCGTCGGATGCCCAGCAGCCGCGTGAGCGGCGTGGCGATGGAGATCATGCGGGCAGGGTGCCAGACCCCCCGTGGGCACGCCGCATGGCCCCGGGTGACGACGGCACGGGGTCCTCACCCAGGGCGACCTTGCGGGCTATCCACCCCGCCAGGCGCCTGCGCTGGTCGTCGTCGAGCCAGTTCTCGGCCACGTGGCGCAGCCGCGCCAGGGTGTCGTCGCCGCTCGCCAGGGCCTTGCTGCGCCCGGTGCGCAGGGCGATCCACCCGATGAGCCGGTCGGCCTGGTCCTCGCTCATGGTGAGCGATGCCACCCGGATGATGTCCTCGACGGAGTCCCCCACGGGCCCACTGTAGCGAACATGTGTTCGCATGCGGGCCGGGGCCACCGAGGATCCCTACGAGGTGCTGGGCCTCTTCCGCAGGTCGCTGATCCAGCGGGCGATCGCCTGCATCCACCCCGCGCACGACGCGTACTCGATCAGCAGCAGCCATACGCCCAGGGCGATGATGGCGAGGGTCCACGATCCCCAGCTGAGGCTGGGCACCAGCAGCAGCACCAGGGCCGCCAGCACGGCCCCGCCGATCTCCAGGGGTGCCCGGCGCTGCCGCGCGAATTCCGTTACGCGGCCGGCCGCGCGGCGCTCGCCGGATCGCAGGTCGCGTGCCCTGTCCGCCAGCCATGCGCGCGCGTACCTCGCCGGCTTGTCGGGGCCGAGCAGCCACAGCGCGCCGCCGATGATGGCGGCGATGAGCACCAGCACCAGGGTCTGGTCGACCAGGTCGCTGGTGGCGGCCGAGAGGATTGCGCCCACCACATCCTGCCCGGGGCCCTCGTTGACCAGGCTCGTGACCACCCGCCGCGCGACCCTGATGGTGATGGCCACCACGGCGAGGCCGATGATGATGGCGATCATCGTGCGGAAGGCCGCCGGGCGGCGCTCGCGGGCCACGATGAGGCCGGCGACGAGCAGCACCAGGAAGATCAGCGGCAGCAGCCACGACATCAGCCAGATGATGCGGATGGCGCTCTGCACGGTCGACACGTAGTCGCCCTGCACCACGGTGATCGTCCTGTAGCTCTCGGGTGGCGGCGGCAGGAACCTGGCGAGGTTGCCGAGAGACGCCTCCAGCTGCGCGCGCGCCCCCTGCACGATCGGCTGGGTGTTGAGCACGACGGCATCGCCCTCGAACTCGAACACGCCCGTGTCGTTGTTGATGAGCTTGATGATCTCGTCGGTGAGCCGGGTGGAGATGGCCGCCCCGAACTCCTTGCCCGCGCCAGAGTCGAAGAAGGCGTTCACGGCGTTGTCCACCTGCGATCGCACACCCGAGGCGATGCCGGTCGCCAGGAAGTCCTTCTCGGTCTTGCCGATGGGAAGGGGCTCGACAACCCGCTGGGCCAGCGCCTCTGCGCGCTCCTGCGTGAGCAGGTCGTCCTGCACGTACGACGTGACCTTGCTCTGAAGCAGGGTCTCGCCCTGCACCGTCAGTGCCTTGGCGGCGTAGCCGTTGGGCGAGAACGTGGTGGCCCGCATCCAGATGAAGAGGCTGCCCAGCACCAGCGCGAGCACCGCGAGCGCGAGGAGGATGAACGATGCGAACCCGCGCCAGCGGGCTGCCTTCTGCCTGGGGGTCTCGCTCTGCGGTTGGGTGACGGGCTCGGTGATGGTGGCATGCTAGCCATCTCCCCAGACCCCGCCTCGGATCACCCAGTGAGACGCCGCCCCGCGTTGGAACACACCCGTGGGCAGAGGTCCGGGGCACGCGCTACCGTGCAGTCCAACGGTCAGGAGGTGTCGTGGTGAGCAGCGAAGTTCCCACACGTAGCCCGCGGAGCCCCGAAGAGGAGCTCGAGCGCGCGATGGCCGATTACCTGCGCGTTTCGCGGGGCGGTCATCTCTACTCGAGCGAGGACGACCACCGGCGTGCCGAAGAGGCCGCATGGGATCGTCTGGTCGCCGCACGCGCATTGACCGAAACGGCGGGCGCCGCCTCCTAGTCGGGTTCGCCCCAGCGGAATCCGGTTGCCGAGGGGGTCGGGGCGATCGGGCTGGCGGGCATGCCCTCGCGCGGTGGCTGGTGGTACTGCACCGGCGATGTGTCGTTGGGTGCCTCGGGGTGGAACAGCGACGCCAGGTACTGGATCTGCCCGCGCCCCGGGCCCAGTTCGTACTGGCCGCCGCCGTATGCGCCCAGTCCCTCGTCGCGAATGCGGTCGTACAGGTCGAACAGCCCGGCGATCGATCCGATGCGCGACGGCTTCACGTTCACGGTGCGCGGGTGGATGGGCATGCCATCGATGTCCGCGGCCTCGTGGATGGGTGCGTCCCAGGTGACGCGGTCCTCGGCGCCGGCGAGTGCGATGCGCGTGCGTGCGTCAACGCGGGGGTCCTCCAGCCAGGCGTCGGGGAACTCCTCGGCGATCAGCGCGTAGAGGGCGGGGTCTGCACCGGAGTCGACGATGGTGCCCGCGTAGTGGCCCTTGAGGTCGACCACCTCGATGCTGCTGTTCTCAGCGAGGAGCCGGGCGAGGTCGCGGTCCCACGACGGCGTGGCATCCACCTTGAAGCCGATGCCCGGGGCGGCGGCCACCCAGTCGAGCACGCGCGCTGCATCGGGGGGATCCCCGAGCCCGGTCGAGATCACGAAGTCGACCGGCTGCGGGTCGATGCCCAGCACGCGCCACAACGGCTCGTGCGCCTGGCGCAGCGCCAGGTCGAGCGCGGCGCTCTCCACCGCCCAGCGGCGATACGCGCGGCTGGGCGCCCATGCCGGGGCGATGGGGAAGAGGTCCATGTCGCCGACGGCCCGGGACAGCGAGTCGATGGTCCATTCGCCGGAGAGGTCCGGCATGCCGGCCTGCTGGAAGGCCGTGGCCTCGTCGGCCTCATACGTGACGTCCTCGCCCACACCCGTGTGACCACTCCCGTCAAGGTTCACCACCGTGGTGACCCGGGTGAACTCGGGCGACACCGCGAGCTCCAGGCGCTCGAGACGCGATGCGTCGATGACCAGTGGCAGGTCGCGCACGCGGTCGTACAGGGTCATGGGCGTGTTCCCTCGCGTTCGTCGTCGAGCAGTCCGGCGGCCAGCGCATGCCGCACCATGGCGGCACGCGATCCCGCGCGCAGCTTCGTCATCACATGCGCCCGGTGGCTTTCCACCGTGCGCACGCTCACCACCAGCATCTCCGCGATCTCCTGGTTGGTGTATCCCAGCGCCAGCAGCCTCAGCACCTCGCGCTCGCGCGGCGAGAGGTCGTCAACCGGGCCGCGAGGGCCGTCGGGCTGCGCCAGCACGGCGCCGAGCGCGGGGTGCAGGTAGCGCTCGCCGGCCGCGACCGCGCGCACTGCCTGAACCAGCTGCTCGTCGGCGGCCGTCTTCAGCACGTATCCGCTGGCGCCCGCGGCGAAGGCCCTGCGCACGTCATCGGCCTCGCCGTGCATCGACAGCACCAGGATGCCCAGTCGGGGATGCCGCGCCCGCAGGTGCTCGGCGCCCTCGAGGCCGCCCATGCCGGGCATCTCGATGTCGAGCAGCACCAGATCCACGCCGCCCTGCTCCGTGCGCTCGATGGCCTCTTCGGCGGTGGTGGCCTCACCCACCACCTGGAAGTCGGCTTCGCGCTCGAGCAGCAGCGTGAGGCCTGAGCGCAGCACCGCGTGATCGTCGGTGACCAGGATCCTCACCATGCCTCCAGCCTACCGGTGGCATCCCGCGATACCGTCGGGGGGTGCCCGACGACCCCGACATCGTCATTCGCAATCCGCATGGCGCGGTGGCCGGCCGCATTTCACGGGCTGCCGACGGCTCGCTGACGGTGGTGGTCATCGACGAGGAGTCACGCTGGCTCGTGGAGCTTGCAGCAGAGCGCGCCGGGGCCCCCGCACGCCCCCGGCCACGACCCTCGTGCAGCCCCGCGCACAGTCCCCGGCCGGGCACAGGCCCGGGTGCTGTGGGTCCACACCCTCAACCTTGACTTGAGGGTGTGACAGTCACCAGGGGCTGCAATTGGTGCGCTCGCGGGCATGGTGATTCGGTTCGCGGGGCTCTACGGTGCCCAGCCCATGCCCCGCACCATCACACCCGACCTCGTCGAGCTGGCCGTCATCGAGGTGGCGTCCGCTCCCGGCGGAATCCATCGCAGCGTCCTCTGGGCTGCCGTGGCCGCACGGCTGGCCGAGCGCGATCCCCGGGCCGCCCCGCCTGATCCCGACCGCGTGCTGCGGGCGCTCGGCATGTGCATCGTGCGCGGTGAACTGGACGAGGTGGACGGCCGGGTGGTGCTGGTCTCCGGCGGCCCGGCGGCGGCAACCGCCTAGGGCCCTCGCCCGGCAGGGGGCGCATCGGGCGCGGCGAACTTCAGGGGCGTGGATCCCGATCGCGTGATCACCCTCACCGACGCGGCCCTGATGGCGGGCTGCTCGCGCAAGTCGCTCGAGCGCCGCGTCGAGCGGGGCAGCCTGGCCGTGGTGCCCGACGACGAGGGCCGCCGCGCCGTTCGCGTGGCCGACCTGCTGCGCGCGGACTTCGTCGAGG
>CAZIQQ010000122.1:0-4774 GCA_964541555.1 uncultured Bifidobacterium sp.
TGCGGGGCGTGCGGCGCCCCCATGCCCGATCCGGCGCAGGCCACCCAGACCACCGGACCCATCGAGTCACCCGTTGATGCCGGGCTCACCCCGCCCGGTGCGATGCCCCGGCTCGGCCCCGCGCTCGCGGTGAAGATGGCCGGTGGGCGCACGGGCGAATTCTTCCCCCTCACGCTCCCGGTGACCACCATCGGGCGGTCGCCCGAGTGCGAGATCTTCCTCGACGACATCACGGTGTCGCGGGCCCACGCCGAGGTGCGCGAGGGGCCGGGTGGTTTCGTGCTGCACGACGACGGCAGCACCAACGGCACCTATGTGAACCGCCGCCTCATCGAGACCCCGGAGATCCTGGCCGATGGGGACGAGGTGCAGGTGGGCAAGTTCCGGCTGGTGTTCATCGCGTGAGGGACCTCGGCGTCCAGACCGAGTTGCTGGGCCCGGATGATGGGGATCACGCGGCGGGGATGACCATCGGCGCGGTCTGCGATTCCCTGCGCCCCGAGTTCCCCGACCTCTCGATCTCGAAGCTGCGATACCTGGAGGACCAGGAACTGGTCACCCCGCGGCGCACCAATGGCGGTTACCGGCTCTACGGCCCCAGGGACGTCGAGCGCCTGCGCACGATCCTCAGGCTGCAGCGCGACGAGTTCCTCCCCCTCAAGGTCATCCGCGAGGAACTCGACTCCATGCGCACCGGCGCGGTGGCGGCGGCCAAGCAGTCGCGGCGCATGAAGAGGGAGAACCTCGGCAAGGGTGGCGAGGCCCGACGGCATGGAATCGCCGAGGTGCTGTCGGCATCGGGCGCCGATGCGGCCCTGGTGAAGAGCCTCGACCAGTACGGGCTCATCAGCGGCAACGACCACCTCGACGACAACGACCTCGAGATCGTGAAGGCCGCCGTGGAGCTGCGGGCCTACGGACTCGAGCCGCGGCACCTGCGCACGCTGAAGATGGCTGCCGAGCGCGAGGCCGGCCTGCTCGAGCAGGTGCTCTCGACGGGACTGCGGTCGTCCAACCCGGATCGCCGCCGCGAGGCCGTCGACTCGCTGGAGTCGCTGGCGGCCCTGGCGTCGCACGTACGCCACCTGATCCTCGTGCAGGAACTGCGCGCGGTCGTATCGTCCATTCCCAACGTGTCCGCGGAGGACCATTGAGCTACGACATCGACGCGGCGATCCGCCGCATCCCGCACCACCCCAAGCCGGGCATCCTGTTCTACGACCTCATGCCCCTGTTCGAGGACCCCCGGGGGCTCGCGGCCTGCGTCGATGGCATCGCGGGCTGGGCACGCGAGCGGGATGTGGACGTCGTGCTCGGGGCCGAGGCCCGCGGGTTCATCCTGGGCGGTGCGATCGCGCGCTCCCTCGATGCCGGCTTCGCCTGCGCGCGCAAGCCGGGGAAGCTCCCGTTCGACGTCATCACGCGGGAGTACGACCTCGAGTACGGCACCGACACGCTGGAGATCCACCGGGATGCCATCCGGCCCGGGCAGCGCGTGCTCGTGCATGACGACCTGCTCGCCACCGGGGGAACCGCAGCCGCCAAGTGCGAGCTGGTCGAGGAACTGGGCGGCGTGGTCGCAGGGGTGGCGTTCGTGGTGGAGCTCACCTTCCTGCCCGGTCGCGAGCGCCTGGGTGGATACGACATCCTCTCGCTGGTGTCCTACGACAGTGAGGCCGTTGAGGCGTAGGTGCGCTGCAGGTGGGCCAGGAACGGGTCGGCCGTGAGGTCCGAACCCGTTGCCCGCCGCATGAGCTCAGGCGTCTCCAGCACGCGCCCGTGCGCATGGACGCGCTCGCGCAGGAACGCCAGCAGGGGCGCGGGTCCCTCGGCGGCGAGGACGTCTCCTATGGGCCCGACCTCGCCCTCGAGTGCCTCGGCGAGCATCGCCGCATAGAGGTTGCCCAGCGTGTAGGTGGGGAAGTAGCCGATGATGCCCGCGGCCCAGTGGACGTCCTGCATGGCCCCCTCCGCAGGCGCAGCGGGGCGGATGCCCAGCAGGGCCTCCATGCCGTCGTCGAAGGCCTGCGGCAGGTCGGCCACCTGGAGGTCGCCGGTGATGAGCGCTCTCTCCAGCCGGGTGCGCAGCACGATGTGCAGGTCGTAGGTGACCTCGTCGCTCTCCACGCGAATCGGCTGCAGCTGCACGCGGTTGAGGGCCCGCACGTAGTCGTCGGTGTCCAGCGCGCCGGCCACGCCCGGGAACGCCTGGCGCAGCCCGGGCTGCAGTCGCGCCCAGAACTCGGGGGTGCGGCCAACGTGGTTCTCCCAGAAGCGCGACTGGCTCTCATGCGCGCCCAGTGAGGGCGCGTCACCTGCGAGCGTGCGACGGCGATCCTCCGGGATGCCCTGGTCGTAGAGGGCATGGCCCCCCTCGTGCAGCGCGGCCATGATCGACGACAGCGGGTCGGACACATCGACCCGCGTGGACAGCCGTGTATCGCCGGCCCCAAGCCCCATCGTCACGGGGTGTGCGGTGCGGCCCACGAGGCCGCGCGTCCCGTCGAAGCCGATGTCGTGGACCACGTCCGCCGCCAGCGCCATCTGGGCGGGGTCGTTCCAGGGTCCGGAGGGCAGAGGCGGACCACCAGCCCCGGCGAGCTGGTCGACCAGCGGCCGCACCCTGGCGGCGAGTGAGTCGAGCACGGGCTCGAGCATTGCGTGGGTCGTGCCCGGCTCGTAGAGGTCGATCAGGGCGTCGTAGGGGTCGCCGCCGTCGGCGAGCGCCTCGCCGTGATCCCGTGTGAGCGCGATGAGGGGCGTGATGGCCTCGATCCATGCCTGCACGTCGCCCTTGGGGCGGGCCTCGCTCCACACCGCGACCCCCCGCGAGGAGGCCTCCGTCAGCGACCGCACCAGCGCCTCGGGCACCCGAGCCGCGCGGTCGCGCTCGCGCCGGGCCACCCGTGCGCTGGCGGCCCTCCACGGGTCGTCCGAGTCGGCAAGCACCTCGAGGGAGTCCCCAACCGCAGGATCCAGCAGATGGGAATGCCTCAGGGCGGCGAGGGTGGCCAGCTGGCTGCCCCGTGCCTCTGCGCCGCCGGGCGGCATGATGGTCTCGCGGTCCCACTCGAGCACCGCTGCCGCCCCGTCGAGGTCGGCCAGCGTTCCCATCCACTGCGTTGCGATGTCCCACGCGCGTTCCTGTTCCATGCCGCCACGCTACCCGCGAGGCGTATCCTCGTGCTGTTGAACCAGCGCCCGTCATTCATCGTCTGGTGGGAGGACCTGCACGTGGGGGTGCAGATCGCCGCCGCCTTCCTGGTCGCCCTGGTCCTGCTGTGGGTGGCCCATGTGGCGCTGCTCAACCAGCCCGTGGGCCGCGGGCTCATCTACGCGGTGTTCTGGGCGGTACCGGTGACGGTGGTTGTCGTGGGCGGCACCCGCACCGAGAGGGCCAGACGCCTTCGATCAGAGGGGCGTGACCCCTCATGACCAGCCAGTGGAGGAGTTCCCATGACGCCTGACGATGCCGTGCGAAGCGCGCTCTGCACACACATGGGACGCGAGTTCACCGCGCATTTCCAGTACCTCGCCATGTCCGCGTGGCTCGAGGACGAGGGCCTGCCCGAGATGGCCGGGTTCTTCGCCCGGCAGGCGGCCGAGGAGCACATGCATGGCATGAAGTTCTTCCGCTTCGTCATCGACACCGGCGGGCCGGTCCGCATTCCGGCCATCGACGCGCCACGTGCGGAGTTCGCGTCGGTCGAGGCGCTGGTGTCAGCCGCCCTGGCGCAGGAGGAGCAGGTCACGGCGTGGATCGACGAGCTCGTGCACCTCGCGAGGGATCACCGCGACCTGGCCACCGAGACGTTCCTCCAGTGGTTCGTCACGGAGCAGGTGGAGGAGGTCTCGACGATGAACGAACTGCTTCAGGTGGTGCGGCACGCCGGCACCAGCCTTCTGCTGGTCGAGGACTACATCGTCCGGCGCCAGCCGGCCACCCCTGCCGCCTAGGAGATCGGGGGGCGGGGGAGGTTCGGCACGAAGCGGCCGATCCTCGACCGGTTGCGCACGACCCATGGGTAGATGCGGTAGGCGCCGGTGGCCAGGAACAGGCGGCCGCCGTGCAGGCGGGTGAGGATGACCCGGAAGCCCTCGGTGGCAGACGCCAGGCCGCGATCGTCGGCGGCGTGCACCGATGCATGCCGCAGCTCGGGTGGCAGGGCGGCGAGTATGCGCGCGGCCCGGGGATCGTCGAAGGGGAGCAGCCTGACGCCCGGCGGGCGCTGGACCCGCCGGGCGACGTGTGCGAACGCACGGCAGAACCTGCAATCGCCGTCATAGAGGATGACGAGCGGCTGCAGGGGAGGGGTCAGGCGGTCATGCTCCTGAACAGCGGGGTGACGTCGGCGTCCATGGCGTCATAGTAGGACTCGTGGCGGTGCGGATCGGCCGTACGGCGCACGCCGGCATCCTGCGCGTCGCCGCGCGACACGCTGACCCCGGACGGGGCGATGAGGATGATGCCCTGGGCGACGTCGGTCACCGATCCCTCGAGGGCCGCTGTGAGGCCCCCGCAGAAGTCGCGAAGGCGTTCCTCAAGCTCGCGATCGATGGCGCGCATGTCCAGGAACACCGACGAGCCGTGCTTCACGCGGTCGCCGATCTCCTGTGCGTCGTTGAACGTGAGCGGGCTGAGCATGTGGACCCGCACAGGGGCGGGGAGTGCATGGACGGGCATGGTCCCTCCGGATAGTCGTTCCGGGTGTCCCTTTCGCCGCCGGGGGCCCCGCTCCTACCCGGCGTCACCCGGTGGCTGCACCAGCATCAC
>CAZIQQ010000123.1:0-4763 GCA_964541555.1 uncultured Bifidobacterium sp.
CCCGCCAGCCGTCGATGTCGGGCATCGAGAGGTCGAGCAGCACCACGTCGGGGGGTGAGGCGATTGCCGACGCGGCGCCGGCGCGCCCGCCCGAGGCCGTGTGTACCTCGTACCCGGCATCGGCCAGCAGCCTCGCGAGCATCGCGCGCAGCTCATCATCATCGTCGACGACCAGGGCCGACCTCAACGACGGCCCCCCCGGCTGATCCCGCAGTTGCTGCCTCGCGCCGGCATGCAAGCCCCTTTGTCGAGTCGGGTGAACGGATGATCCCGACCGACGCCCCTCAGGGTAGACCGGTTTCGTGCAGGCACTCCATTGGAGTGGTCCATCGCGCGGCGGCGCACCCGCATCGGCATCGCGGCAGTGGTCAGCAGCCGGTGCTGGTCAGCGTGCCGATGGTGGGCTGCATGGGGCGACCGCTCGCCGAGGCGAAGGTGACGGGCACAGCCGCGGCACCGGACGCATGCCGCCAGCGCCGCCAACCCAATAAAGTCCAGCCGTCCCCTGAACGAGAGGAACCCTCCTGATGCCGCGCCTCCGAATCGTCGTGCCTGCCCTCGCGCTCGTGCTCTCCGCCGCCGCCACTGCAGCGGCAGCCGACACCATCGGACTCGGTGCGAAGACCTGCGAGCCAGGTCCCGGGGCCGACTGCAGCGGCGTCGTGCATCGGTGGGGCGTGGAGCACCACGGCAACCTCAGGAACGCGCGGTTCGCGAAGGCCGACCTGCGGGGTGCCGACTTCCGGGGCGCCGACCTGCGCCGCGCCGACTTCCGGGGCGCCAAGCTGCACCACGCCGACTTCCGGGGCGCGAAGATGAGGGGTGCGCGGTTCGACGCCCCGGCACGTGCCGGCAGGCGATCGAACGGGTTGGCGGCCAGCCCCTCGTGCGTCCCGAACTGCCAGGGCGCGAACCTCGACGGCGCGAACTTCACCGGGGCGAGCCTCATCGGGGCCAACTTCTCCCAGGCCATCATCAGCAACGCGGCATTCGATGGCGCGAACCTCGCCGGTGCCAGCCTCCTCCGGGCGAACATGTTCATGTCGACGTTCACGAATGCGAACCTGAAGTCCGCGAACGTCGGCACGGTCTATGCGGGGTACGCCGAACTCTCGTACGCGAACCTGACCGGTGCCGACCTCTCGTACTCCGTCTTCGAGCAGGCCACCCTCGCGAACGCCACCATGGCCAACGCGAACATGACCAACCTGGCGCTGCCGGGGGCGAACCTGCTGAATGCCGTCCTGACCGGCGCGACGATGGTCAACACGTACTTCTCGGGAACGACCTGCCCCAGCGGCACCGTGACGGGAGCGGGCTTCAACCTCTGCTGACCGCCGGGCGCCCGATGGTGCCGAGAGCGGGTGAACGGAATCGAACCGTCATCAGAAGCTTGGAAGGCTCCTGCTCTACCGTTGAGCTACACCCGCGTGCGTCCGGCAGGATAGCCGGTGGGTCGGGTCACGATCGGAGCGCCAGGCCCTCCTCGTGCAGGCGCCTGGCGCGCTCCATGTTCACGGCATCCGGGCCCTCGCCCTCCTCGCCGGGCACCTCCAGGATCACCGGGAGGCCCTGGAGGGCGGGGTGGCCCAGGATGCGGCGGAAGCCGTCCTCGCCGATGAGCCCTTCGCCCAGGTTCTCGTGCCGGTCGCGGTTGCTGCCGAATTCGGTCTTGCTGTCGTTCAGGTGCAGGCTCTTCAGCCGGTCGATGCCGACGATGCGGTCGAAGTCGGCGAGCACCTGGTCGATGCCGCCCTCCTCGTGGATGGGGCATCCCGAGGCGAACATGTGCTGGGTATCCAGGCAGAAGCCCACGCGGTCCTCGTGGCCGGCCGCGTCGGCCACCGCGCGAAGCTGCTCGAACGTGCGGCCGATGGTGTCGCCGGCGCCCGCGGTGTTCTCGAGGTAGATGGAGCAGGTTCCCGGCACGGCGTCGAGCGCCTCGCCGATTCCCGCGCCGATGCGGGCGATGGCCTCGTCGGTGGTGCTGCCCTTGCTCGAGCCCACGTGCAGCACCACGCCCGAAAGCCCGAGGGCCTCTCCGATCTCCAGGTGCTGTGTGAGGCTCTCGATGGACGACCTGTAGATGTTGCGCACCTTGCCCTTGGCGGGCGGCCCGGTGGGCACCTCCCGGTCGGGCGCACCCAGGTTCATCAGGTAGAGCCCGTGGCTCACCATCGGGCCCATCCCGGCCTCGGCCGCCTTCTCGCGGAACGCCGCGATCTCCTCGGGCTTGTGGTTTATGGGCTTCCAGGTGCGGGGGTTGTGCGTGAACACCTGGATGGTCTCGCATCCGATGGCCTGGCCGCGATCGATGGCGTTGCTGATGCCGCCGCTGCTGGAAACGTGCGCTCCGAATCTCATGTCGTCCATCCTATGCATAAGCGCACGGGGCTCCCCGGCCTGCGGCTATCCTGCCGCCCGTGCACCACATGGATACCGCCGATGACCGCCCGCTGCGCGTGCGCTTTGCGCCCAGCCCGACCGGATCGCTGCATGTTGGCGGCGCGCGCACCGCGCTGTTCAACTGGCTCGCGGCCCGCCACGCGGGTGGCACGTTCATCCTGCGCATGGAGGACACCGACCGCGAGCGGTCGACCCCCGAGAGCGAGGCCGAGATCCTGCGCGTTCTGCAGTGGATGGGCCTCGACTGGGACGAGGGCCCGTTCCGCCAGAGCGAGCGGGACGACCTGTACGGCGAGTGCATCGACCGGCTGAAGGCCGCAGGCGCCGTGTACGCCGCATGGGAGACCGCCGAGGAACTCGACGCCATGCGCGCCGAGGCCCGGGCCAACAAGCAGGCCCCGGTGGTGCGCGGGCGCCGCGATCACACGCCCGAGGAGATCGCCGCGTTCCAGGCCGAGGGCCGCACACCCGTGTGGCGCTTCGCGGTGCCCCTGCCCGGCGAGACGGTCATCGACGACATGATCCGCGGGCAGGTCACCTTCGACCACGCGCAGATCGAGGACTTCGTCGTTGCCAGATCGGATGGGTCGCCCACCTACAACCTCGCGGCGGCCGTGGACGACATGGCCATGGGCATCACGCGGGTCATCCGTGGCGAGGACCACCTGAGCAACACCCCCAAGCAGATGCTGGTGATCCGTGCGCTCGGTGCCGAGCCCCCGCAGTACGCGCACGTTCCGCTCATCCTCGGCACCGACCGCAAGCGCCTCAGCAAGCGCCACGGCGCGGCGTCGGTGGAGGAGCTGGAGGCCGATGGCTTCCTTCCGCAGCCGGTGCGCAACGCGCTGGTGCTGCTGGGCTGGTCGTACGACGACAAGACCACCACCTTCACCCTCGACGAGCTGGTCGAGAAGTTCGACGTCTCGCGCGTGTCGAAGAGCCCTGCGGTATTCGACCTGAAGAAGCTCGAGGTCATGAGCGGGCGCTACCTGCGCTCCATGGACCCTGAGGAGTTCGCCGACCAGCTGCTGGGCTACCTCGACGCCACCGGCTACTTCGAGGGCAAGGCCGGGGATGCCCGCGACCTGGCCCGCAGCACGGCACCGCTGGTGCAGCGCAAGATGAGCCGGCTGTCGGAGTACGACCGCCTCGCGGGCTGGCTGTTCCGCCCGCTGGAGTTCGAGCCGGAGGCCCTTGCGGCGCTGGAGGAGAACGTGAAGCAGTCGATCCAGTGCATCGGAGGCGGGCTGGGCCGCATCGAGGTGCTCGAGGAGTTCTCGGTCGACAACATCAAGGACGCCCTGTCCGACCAGCTGCACATCCAGGGGCTGACGGCGCGGGAGTTCCTCGAGCCCCAGCGCCTGGCCGTGACCGGCCAGACCATCTCCACCGGCATCTACGAGAGCCTCGCCCTGCTGGGCCGCGACGAGTCGGTGGCGCGCTACCGCGCCACGCTGGGGCGCCTTGCCGACCAGTGGACGGGGGGCGAGTGATGGCGCGTCGCCTCCTTGCCGGCGGTCTCGCCCGCGCGGTCATCATCCTGGGTGTCGCCTTCTTCGCGCTCTACGGCATCGTGGCGCTCATCCTCGCGCGCACCGGCTACGCCAACGCCGAGGGGGTGGCGGCCGGGATCATGGGCTACCTGTTCATCATGGGCGTGGTGGTGCTGTGGTTGATCGAACGCCGCCGCCGCACCCAGCCGGGGCCGGTTGCCGAGGAGTTCCTCATGAACAACCGCGAGCTGCACGACCTGATCGGCGCGCCCGTGAAGGTGACCATCCCCACGCCCCCGCCGGCGGGCAAGGGCCCCGGCCAGGTGACCGTGGACTGCTTCGTCTCCGGCCCCGACGGATCGGGCGAGGCCATGGTGGTGCTGGCCCGCATGGACAAGGGCTATCAGGTGCTGGGTGCCGACCTCGACGTGGCCGGCGTGCACAGGTCGGTCGCGGGCTGACCTACCCTCAGGCGGTGGCCACGATCATCGCCACGCCTGTCACCGCGAGCGCCGCGCCCAGGGCCTGCCATCTGCCCAGCCGCTCGCCCAGCAGCACGTATGCAAGCGCCGCCGTGGTGATGGGGTAGAGGCAGGCGATCACCGCCACCAGGCTCACCAGGCCCCGCGTTGACGCCAGCGCGAAGGCCAGGGTGGCCAGGGCGTCGAGGAGGCCGATGGGCAGCACGCGAATGAGCCCCCGCCGCTCGGTGCGGCCGATCCTGTGGCCGAGGGCGAGCACCAGCACGGTCAGGAACACCGCGGCCATGGCGCGTGACGTGGTGGTGGCCCACAGGGCCCCGCCGTCCGCCGCCAGGTCGAGCAGCGCGAAGTAGAGGCCGTAGGAGAGCGCCGCCAGCAGGGC
>CAZIQQ010000124.1:0-4698 GCA_964541555.1 uncultured Bifidobacterium sp.
GATGAGGTGGCTCGACACCTCAGACGTGTGGCGACTGCCCAGGAGGTTCACGGCCACGGTGCGCGCCGCGTGGTCGTCGAGCGGGCTCGGGCGGCCGAGCGTGAGGTGCTGCAGCGCCAGGCGCAGGGGCTCGGCGTACGCGAACTGACCCTCCAGCAGGTAGAGGCTGGTGTGCAGGGCGCTGAGCTCGGCCTCGTTGAACTCGATGGGCGGCAGGTAGTAGTTCTCGGGCGGCATCGCGTAGAGGTCGCCCTGGAAGGGGTCGTCGCTGGGCCGCTCGACCGCGAGCTTGAGGCCCACGCCCTCCAGCTCGGAGCGATCCGAGTAGAAACGGCGCAGGAAGGCCTGCTCGCTCATGCCGCCGTAGCCCTCCACGGCCTCGTGGATCTCCTCGGCGGTCACGGGCCTCTGCTGGGCCATGAGGAATGCGACGAGCGAGAGCTGCCGCACCAGCTTGTCGTCGTCCCTCTGGCCCAACCGGCCTCTCCTTCGACTACGGCGCAGAGCGGATGTTAGCCGAGAGGGGGGGTCCCGCGCGCCGCGTGGGGGCACGGATTCTCGCATGTGGAGCCATGATTGCGACATTCGGCGCCCTCGGGTGCGCATCCCCGACCCAGCAGGCCATCCGTTCAGGCAGGGTGGTTTCGGTGCTGGACGGCGACACCATCGTGGTCGAGGGGGTTGGCACGGTTCGCTACCTGGGCATCGACACGCCCGAACTGCACCACCCGCGCAGGCCGGTGGAGCGCTTCGCGGCCCGGGCTGCGGCCATGAATCGCCGGCTGGTCGCGGGGCGCACCGTGCGCCTCGAGACCGACATCGAGGAGCGTGACGCCTACGGACGGCTGCTGGCGTACGTGTACGTGGGCACGGTCATGGTGAACGCGCGGCTGGTGGCCGAGGGCATGGCGGAGCAGTACCCCTTCGCGCCCAACACGCGGCACCGGGCGCTGTTCGCGGGCCTGGAGCGCGAGGCCATCGGTCGTCGCCGCGGGCAGTGGGGGCCTGCGGAGGGCGGTCCCCCGTGGGGCGCGGTCAGCCGGGCGGGTTGAAGTTGGCGTGCGAGGTCATGCGCCACCGGCCACCCATCCACGTGAAGGTGGATAGGCGGGGGGCCAGCGCGGATGACCGCAGCACTCCGGCGGCGTCGGGCTCCTGCGTGGCGGTGCGCGAGCGCACCACCAGCGTAGGGGCGGCGTAGCGCGCCATCACATCGGCGATCTGGTACTGCCGCACGTCAGGCATGGCAGCCACGTAGGTGGCCCGGTCGGCCCACGTTCCACTGGCCCTCTGGATCATCCATGCCGGCGACAAGAGCGCCGACAGGCGCGGCGCATCATCGGCCACCAGCGCCGAGAAGAAGCGGTTCAGCAGTTGCGTGGCCGTGCGGTCGGGGCTGGCCAGGCGGGTGGGCGCGCGGGTGGCGGCCATGGCGACCGAGGATGCGGCGGCCAGCGCGGTGATGCCGATGGCTGCGGAGGCGATGAGGCGCGGGGAGCGGCGCATTCGGGGAGGATAGCCCCGGGACCGCCACCTGATGGCCTGCCCCGGATGTACGATCGCGGCATGACCATCATGGAGCACGACTACGGCGTCCCGTCGGAGGACGACCTCGCCCGCCTCGTCGGTGCGGCCACTCCTCACTTCGCCCTGCAGATCCGCGATCGCGTGGTGGCCTACCGCGATGCGCTGCCCGCCGGTCATGAGCGCCGTTCCGAGATGGATGCGCAGATCGCCCGCCTCGAGCGCCTGGCCGTGGACGGCGCCGGGGGTCCCCACGACGTCGCCGACCTGCCGCCGCGCCCGTCGCTCGAGCTGCGCGGCCGCGGACGGGGCTAGGGGCGATCGCCCCCGGGGGCGATGCTGTGCACCACCCCGATGAAGGTGTGGAGGATCCGCGCCGTGAGCCCCCACACATCTTCGCCATGCAGCGGGTAGCGCAGCGTTCCGATGTCGGGGCGGTCCGGAAGGCGTCGGTCGGCCTGCAGCACGTCGGCCACCCGCACCTCCATGATGCGGGCGATCTCGGAGTCCTGCGGGGTCATGTCCGGACGGCCCCCGGGGTGGTGCGCCACCCATGGGCTCACCGTGAAGCCACTCGCCATCGTGTGCACGTCGTCCAGGGGTCCCAGCACGTCGAGCGAGGCGCGGGGGATGGCGATCTCCTCCTCCGTCTCGCGCAGCGCCGCCCCGAGGAGGCCGTCGTCGTGCGGCTCGTAGCGCCCGCCCGGCAGCGATACCTCTCCCTTGTGATGGGCCACGGTCTCCGACCGCTTGGTGAGCACGAGGTGGGCCTCGTCACCGATGTCGAACAGCACCACCAGTACCCCGGCGTCGCGCCCCGAGGGCTGCAGCTCCACGCGATCGCGCGCGGCCAGGGCAGGCGGCAGGAGTTCGGCGAGCGCCGCCGCCGTGGGGGCGGCGCTGCGCGTGGCGTCGGGCCTCATCGGGCGCGAGTGTACGCCGGGCGCGGGAGCCGCCTGCCATGAGCGGTCAATTCGACGTCGACGCCCTCGCGGCGGGGATGGCGGCGGCGCGGGACGCCGCGGAGTCGCTTGCGGGACAGTCGATGGCCGGCCTTCGCGCGGTACGCCCCGGGACGGGCGGCCTCGCGTGGCTTGTGGCCTTCGAGGGTCCCGCGTTCCTGTGCCTCGACACCCATCTGCGGCCCGTCGGGTCGCTCGCCCGGGTGCGCGATGTCGCCCAGGCCAGCCTGGCCGCCGAAGTGGTGGAGGACATGGTCAATGCCGACGCCCTGCGCGCCCTCAGGGCTCACGTCGAGGTGCTTGCGCCGTGGCGCGCGGACATGCCGGCCGCCGTTGATGCGCTGGGTCGCGCGGCCGGCGCCGCGGAGGACCTGGCCGAGTGGAGGGACGCGCCCGAGCGCATCGTGGCGTCGCTGGTCGCAATGGACGCGGCCGTCGGCATGCAGGAGCGCGCGCATGCTGCGTACGCGACGTTCGTGGGCGTCACCGAGCCCTTGGTATCGCGGCAGGACGAGCTCGACCGGGAACTGCTCGCCGCGCTCGCCTCGCTCGAGCAGGCGGCCGGCGAGGCCGGGCTGGGGGCCTCGCTCGGGAAGGTGATGGGGGAGGGCATGGGCGCAATCGTCGAGGCCGCCGACGAGCTGGCGGCCGCGCACCTCACGCCACTGCGCTGATCTCCGCGGCCTCGGCGTGCTCGGCCTCCGGCGCGGCCTCGGCAGCCGCCTCCTCGGGCGGTGCGACGAAGCCCGACTCGATGAGCGCCTCGACGCGCGCCAGGTCGTCATCACCCAGGGCGGGCAGCCCGATCGCGTCGGTGAACTCCACCAGCTGCTCCTCACCGTGGACGGCGGTGACCACCGACGCCACGCCCGGGCGCGAGAGCGTCCAGAGGATTGCCGCCTGGCCCAGGCTCCACGGGCGGCCCTCGGCGTGCAGGAAGGAGAGGGCGTCCACCTGTCGCAGGCCCTCCTGCAGCCACTCGCGCGACAGGTGCGCGCGTGGGTCGCCCGGCGGGAAGGTGGACTGCGTCGTGTACTTGCCCTCCAGCAGGCCCCAGCACAGTGGCCCCCGGGCGATCACGCACGACCCCGCCGCATGGGCCAGCCCCGCCAACTCGGCACCTGGCTCGTGGTCGAGGATGCCCAGCTCGACATCCAGGACGGGGAAGCGGCCCTGACGGATGAGCCTGCGCCCCTCACCGGGGCGGGCGCCCTGGGGGATGCAGGCCCCGAAGGCACGCACCGTGCCCTCGGCCACCAGGTCGTCCATCACAGCGGACAGCCCCTCGTCGGCCAGCGCCCGTCGCGGGGGGTGGTGCAGCTCGCAGATGTCGATGACGCCGCCGAGGCGCGTGGCGCTGGCCCGCACGGCGTCGCGCACCGCCTGGGGGCTGAAGTCCTGCGGCATGGGGCGGCCGGGCCTGCGCGGCTCGGCGTCCTGCCATGCGTAGCCCACGCGTGTGGAGATGACCACGCGGTCGCGCCGGTCGGCGAACGCGCGGCCGAACACCTGCTCCACACGTCCGTCACCGTCGCGGTCGGCCGTGTCGAACAGCGTCACCCCGCGATCGAGCGCGGCATGCAGCAGTCGTACGGCCTCGTCATCGCCGTGATCGCCCCACCACCCAGTGGCCAGTGGCTCGCCGCCGAAGGCAAGTTCGGACACGCGGATGCCCGTGCCCGGAATCTCCCGGTATCGCATGGGCGCTGAGACTACGGACGCCCCCCGACGCACCTTCGCGTGGTCTCCGGGCCCGGCTGGGCTCAGGCGGTCTCGTCGTCCTCGTCGTCGCCCTCGAGCAGGAAGGCGATGAGGTCCTCCACGGTGAAGCGCCCGGCCTGCATCGATGCGACCAGGCCGTAGATCGTGGCCGAGTGGGGCCGCTCGAGCACGTACTCGCGAATGGCCTCGTTGCCCCGGGCGTCGATCTCCTCCACGGCCTGGCGGCCCACTGCCGTGGCCACCACGCCGGCACCCTCCACGTCCACGAGCCCGGCCGTGGACAGCGACTTGGCAGCGGCGGCGATCTCGTCGGGGTCAGCGCCGAACTCCTCGGCCAGCGCGGTGATCGCCCGCCCGTCCGGATCGGCCGCCAGCGACCGCAGCAGCAGGTACGAGCCCGACGACAGGCCGGCGTCCATCACGACCTGGTCGAGAACGCCCGCGACCTCGGCGAGCAGCTGCAGGTCCTCCTCGTCGCGGTACATGCCTA
>CAZIQQ010000125.1:0-4679 GCA_964541555.1 uncultured Bifidobacterium sp.
GCGATGGGCGACGCGGACGGCGGCGGCTCGGGCTGCCGGGGCGGCGTCATCTCGAGCTCCGACGATTTCAGGGCGCGCGTGGATGCGCGCACCACGAATGCGATGAACAGGTACAGGAGCAGGAGGAAGACGGCCTGCCCGATGATGAGCCCCGTCTCGGTCACGGTGCGCTCCGGGCTATCGTCGCTCGACCACCACTTCGGCGCCGCCAAGGCTCAGGCGGTCGCCGTCGCGGAGGTTGTGCCTCAGCACCCGGCGCCCGTTCACCTCGACGCCGTTGGTGGATCCGAGGTCGACCAGCACGTAGTCGAGCCCCTCGTGGCGCACTTCTGCGTGCACCCGGCTCACGTTCGCGTCGGGCACCACGATGTCGCAGTCGCGGCTGCGGCCCATGGTCGTGACCTTCTGCGAGATGCGGAAGGGCTGTCCCGACACGTACAGCGTGATCTGCTCGCGCACCAGCCCTGCGGCGCGCGCCTGCTCGGGCGAGAGGACCTGGGTTCCGCTGACCGCCTCGAGCGCCTCGTTGGGAAGCGGTGCGGCCGGCACCTGCGGCTCGACGGGTGCCTCCACGTCGGCGGATGCGGCGTCGGGCGCATCGGCGTCGTTACCACCCGCCCTGCCCGGGTCGACCATGCGGCATGCGATGCCGAACTCGCCGGGGCGCAGGTCGGTGTCGGTCTCCAGGCGGATGCGCGGCATCGACAGCAGTGACAGCCCCTCGCTGCGCGCGTGGGCCTCCAGGTAGGAGCCCAGCTCCAGCACCAGGGCCGACTCGTAGCTCGAAAACTGTCGGCGGTCGGCCGGTGAGAGGTACACGGTGTACTGGTTCGGCACGTACACGCGCGACACCGAGACGGTCTTGTGGTCCTCCATCTCGCGGGCCAGGCGGCGTGCGAGTTCCACCGGCTGCAGGGTGCTCCGGAACATGCGGCCGAAGGTCTTCTCGACCATGCCCTCGATCTTCTGCTCGATGTTTCGGAGTGCCATCTAGCCCACCGTGCCGCTGAAAGAGGCCGATCGCCCGGAGCCGGCGCGCAGGAATGCGCGCCAGGGCCGGGCCGCCCATGCGATGGCGAGGATAGCCGAGGGCAGCACGGCGCCGACGGCCTCGAGGCCCCCGCCGCCCGCCAGCCCGGCCGCCACGGTGAGCGCCGAGGCCCACAGGATGACCGCGGGAAGACGCCGCGAGTCGCGTCCGCCCACCACCAGCGGCCAGGTGAGGGCGGCCGCGATGACGATGAGGCAACCCGTGAATGCCTGCGGGTGCTCGGTGAGCGGGGCGATGAGGGCCTCTGCGGCCGCCTGCGGCGAACGCACCCCCTGCAGCGACTCCCAGGCACCCGGAACCTCCCAGCCCGTGAACACCAGCGACGATGCACCGGCGCTCACCTGCCACAGCAGCAGGGCCACCATGCCCGCGACGGCGGTCCATACGCGAGCGGCTGTGGTGCGCACCGACCCCGCGATCAGGGCGTACACCGGCAGCAGGCCCAGCATCGCCAGCACGGGCGCAAGGGCCGGCAGCAGCACCAGCCTGCCGTGGCGGGCACCGGTCAGCACCATGAGCAGGCCGATGACCACGGCGATTCCGGTGAGCGCCGGTGCCGCCGTCGCGGTGGCCACGCCCGCCAGGAGCACCAGCGCAAGTGCGGCCAGAGGCGCCCGCCATGCGCCGATGGCGCCTGCCAGCAGCGCGATTCCGGCAGTGCCCAGCACGCCGGTCGCGAGCCCCCGATCTGCGATGAAGCCACCCAGCAGCGCGGCGCCGGCACCCGAGAGCATCGCCGGCACCGGGCCCGAGAGCAGCGCGACGGCACGGCGCCCGCGGCCCTCGGGCAGCGCGTGGGCCTCCTCCCGCACGATCCGCGCAAGCCGGGCCGCATCGGGCCGGGCCTGCGGGTGCGGTGCCAGGCCGGCGTCGATGGCCTTGGCGAGTCGGGGCGGAAGGTCGGGGCGCAGGTTGCGGATGGGTGGGATCTCCCCGAGGGCGGCACGACGCGCCGTGTCGGCCGGGCTGCCGCCAAGCAGCGGATTGCGGCCGGTCAGGCCCTCGTACAGCACCAGGCTCGCGGCCCAGACGTCTGCCGCCCCGGTCACCTGCTCGCCCGTGGCCTGCTCCGGGGCCATGTAGGCCATGGTGCCCACCACCCCGCCGGTCTGGGTCATGCCCGTCTCGCCCGAGAGCCGGGCAACGCCCAGGTCGGCCACGCGCGCATGGCCGTGGTGGTCCACCAGGATGTTGGCGGGCTTGATGTCACGGTGGATCACGCCGCGCTCGTGTGCGTGGTCGAGTGCCTCCAGCACGTCGGCCGCCATCTCCGCCGTGGCGCGGTCCCCGGGGGGTGCATCTGCGTACACGCGCTCGAGCGACGGACCATCAACCAGTTCGCTCACCAGGTACAGCGAATCGGCGTCCTCGCCCCAGTCGAGCATGCGCACCACCGATGGGTGCTCCAGCCGCGCGGCGGCGCGTATCTCCGCGGCCACGCGCTTCTCGAGCCCGAGGTCCACCGGAATCTCCTTCACGGCCACCTCGTGGCCGGTGGCGCGGTCGAGGGCGCGGTACACGCGCGACGTCGCGCCGCGCCCGACCACCTCGATCAGGTCATAGCGGCCGAGCACCCGCACGGGTGCCTGGGCGCGTGTCGGTGCATGGATGGATACGGAGGTACGCATCGGGCGAAGTGGCCTTCCACCGCCGCCGTGTGAATCCTGCGAAGGAATCCGTGGTGGTGGCGCCGAACGGTCAGCCGATCGTAGACATCACCTGCGCGGATGACGTGCGGCCCGGGTGCGCTAGTGTTCCCGCGCCTTACGGCCGATCCCGGGCGGGTGGCGGAATTGGTAGACGCGCTGGCTTCAGGTGCCAGTGTTCGAAAGAACGTGGGGGTTCGAGTCCCCCCTCGCCCATCGGGAGTTTCCCCACAGTGGACGCAGACGACACCGGAACGGACTTCGGGTACGACGACCAGCCGACTGGCGTCTCCGGTCCGCTGCCCCCCGCAGAGGGGCCCAACCCCCGCGGACGCGGTTCGTCGGGCCCGTCAGGTCGCTCACGCGGCGGACGCGGCTCGGGCGGTGGCTCGCGCGGCGGCCGGGGCCGCGGGTCCGGCTCTGGCGGTGGATCACGCGGGTCACGTGGCCCGGGAGGCGGCACCATGCAGACGCCGGCTGCCCGCATCGGCATCGCGGTGCTCGGCGCCATCGTCCTCATCATCGTTCTCGTGTTCATCGTGCGTGGGTGCCAGCGCAGCCAGCTCGAGGACTCGTACTCGTCGTACATGGGTGACGTCACCACGATCGTGACGGCCTCGGGCAAGGAAGCCGACTCGCTGCAGGAGATCCTGCAGAACAAGAACGGCGCCAAGGCCCCTGAGCTGCAGGTGCAGGTGCGCGACCTCAGCAACAAGGCGCAGGCACTGGTGGGCCAGGCCGAGGCGCTGTCGGCACCCGACTCGCTTGGTGCGCCCAACCAGAGCCTCATCACGGCTCTGCAGTACCGCGTCACCGGCCTGAAGGCGCTGGCCGACTCCCTTCCGTCGGTGATCGACTCGCAGAACCGCGCGTACTCGTCGGCCACGCTGGCCAGCGCCATGCAGCGCTTCCTCGCGAGTGACGTCATCTACCAGGACTCCTTCGTGGGCCCGTCCAAGCGGGTTCTGGCCGACGAGGGCATCACCGGGGTGCAGGTTCCCG
This sequence comes from uncultured Bifidobacterium sp., assembly GCA_964541555.1. Taxonomy (GTDB): domain Bacteria; phylum Actinomycetota; class Thermoleophilia; order Miltoncostaeales; family Miltoncostaeaceae; genus SYFI01. The sequence continues at coordinate 3,700 of CAZIQQ010000125.1, forward strand.
ACCGGCAGTTCTTCCTGTCGGGCGTTCGGGCCGACCAGGCCTCGCCCACGGGCGCCGGCCAGCTGATCCCGGCGCTTCAGCGCACGGGCACCGCTGACGACGGCACCACCGACACGACCGGTGCGCTTCGCGGCACGGGCATCGCCTCGGTCCAGGCGCTGCCGCAGGGCGTCGAGCTGCAGGCGGGAACCGACACCGAGATCCAGGCATCCGACAAGCTCGAGTGGCAGGTGACGGTGGAGAACGCGGGCGAGTCGGTGGAGACCAACGTCATCGTGCGCGCCACCTTCGCCAGCGACGCCTCGCCCAACGACGCCCAGACCGTGGAGAAGGAGATCGCCACGATCGAGCCGGGCCAGCAGCAGTCGGTGACCCTCCCCGGGCCGAAGAGCCCGACCTTCGGCGAGGCATCCGTGCTCAAGATCGAGGTCGTGCCGGTTCCCGGCGAGGAGAAGACCGACAACAACCGGGCCGAGTACCCCGTCAAGATCGTCTTCTAGGGGTGACCGCGTGAGCGGGACCATCGGCTACCTGGGCCCGCAGGGCACCTTCTCGGAGGAGGCCCTCATCGCGTGGATCGGCGCCGACCAGGCGTCGCGCGAGCAGGCATACCCCAGCATCGAGGCCTGCTTCGACGCCGTGGCGTCGGGTGAGGTGCTCGAGGCACTGGTGCCGATCGAGAACGCGATCGAGGGAGGCGTGAGCCAGACCCTCGACCAGCTCATCGGCCACGAGGGCCGCATCGTGATCCGTGGCGAGGTCATCCACCCGATCCACCACCACCTCATCGGCGCGGCGGGATCATCACTCGACGGCGTGTCGCGGGTGGTCAGCCACCCGCAGGCCACCGCCCAGTGCGGCAGATGGCTTCGCGGGCGCCTCGCCGGCGTGCCCGTGGAGCCCGCGCTGTCCACCGCCGACGCCGTGCGGGCCGCTGTGCAGGCCACCGACGGCACCGCTGCGGTGGGCAACCGCAGGGC
>CAZIQQ010000126.1:0-4628 GCA_964541555.1 uncultured Bifidobacterium sp.
CGGCGGTGGCCGTCGACTCGAGGAACCAGCGGTCGTGCGACACGATCACCACGGCGGCGTCGAGATCGCGCACGATGCCCTCCAGCCACTCCATGGCCTGCATGTCGAGGTGGTTCGTGGGCTCATCCAGCAGCAGCACCTGGGGCCGGCCGGCCAGCGCGCGAGCGAGCGACGCACGCGTGAGCTCGCCGCCCGAGCGGCTGCCCACAGGGCGATCCAGGTGATCATCGGTCAGCCCCAGCCCGCGGGTGACCCGTTCGACCCATGCGCGCCAGTGATAGCCGCCTGCGGCCTCCAGGTCGCCCTGGGCGCGGTCATAGGCGGCCATGGTCTCGGGTCCGTGGTCGCCGGATGCCATGCGTGCCTCGAGGTCGGCCATGCGCTCCTCGGCGTCGCGGGCATGCGCCAGCCCCTGCTCCACGTATTCGCGCACGGTCCCGGCAGACCGGGCGTCGGGGCGCTGGTCGTGCAGGGCCACGCGTTCGCCGCGCGGGATCGACACCGATCCCGCATCCGCGTCCTCGAGCCCGGCGAGGATCCTCAGCAGCGTCGTCTTGCCCGCGCCGTTCCTTCCCGCCACCGCCAGGCGGTCACCGGGACCGAGCCTGAACGACACATTCGAGAACAGCGTGCGCGGTCCGAACGCCTTGGTCAGCCCCGATACCTGCATGCCGCCTAATGTTAGGCGCCGTGAGCGAACACGCCAGCATCCTGAACACACCGGAACAGGTCTCCGCCCTTGCGGAGCGCATCCGCGAGGAGGGCCGTATGGCCCTCGACGTGGAGTTCCTCTGGGAGCGCACCTATGCGCCCATCCCCTGCCTCGCGCAGGTGGCGACGTCGGACGAGATCGCCCTCATCGACCCGATCGAGGGCGCACCGCTCGACGACATCGCCGCCCTACTGGAAGACCCCTCCATCGAGGTGGTCATGCACGCGCCCAGCGCCGACCTGACCCTGTTCGCCCTGGCCTTCGACGTGCGCCCCTCGAACCTGCTCGACTCGCAGCTGATCGCCGGCTTCGTGGGCCTGGGGTCGGGACAGAGCCTGGGTGCGCTGCTGCAGCGCGTGCTCGACGTGCGGGTCGCCAAGACCGAGGGCTACTCCGACTGGTCGCGGCGGCCGCTCACCCGCGCGCAGTTGGATTACGCCGCGGCCGACGTGGAGCACCTCTTCGCACTGGTCGACGAGCTCATGAGGCGGGCCGATGACCGCGGGCGGCGCGATTGGGTGCTCGAGGAGCACGAGCGGCGCTACGGCGCCGGCGCCCGCGTGGCGCCCGACCCCTTTGAGGCCTGGCGCAAGGTCAAGGGCCAGGGGCGCCTCCAGCCGGCCGAGCGGGCGGTACTGCGCCGCGCAGCGGCCTGGCGGGAGTCCGAGGCACGCCGCCGCGACCGCCCCGTGGGTTGGCTTATTCCCGACCGCACCCTCATCGAGGTCGCCCGCAGGCGCCCGGCGGGGGCCACGGCCCTGCTGTCGGAGCGCGGGGTGCCCTCCGCCATGCGCGAGAAGGAAGCCGAGGGCCTCATACGCGCCATGGACGAGGCCAGGGACGATCCGCCGATTGCCCTGGGGCCTCCCCCACCGGCAGCCGTCCAGGCGCGCCTCGAGACCCTCACGCCGCTGGCCCAGATACTCGTGGGCGCGCGCGCCGCAGCCGTCGACCTGGCGGCCGGCCTGGTGGCCACCCGTGATGACATCGACTCATTCCTGGCGGGCGTGCTCATGCACCGCGACCCCTCCGCCCTGCCGCTCGGCCGCGGCTGGCGCCGCGAGGTGGCGGGCGACGCCATCATCGAACTCTCCGCAGGCCGGCTGGGCATCGCACCGCTCGCGAAGGCGCCCTACCTCGCGGAGATCGTGCTGCCCGGCAACTGACCCCGGAAATGCAACGGGGGGCGCCTGCACCTGGAGCGGAGCCCTGCCCCGGTGCGAAGCGCCCCCCGAACCGCGGGGAGGATCTAGGCGGCTGTCGGGAGCTCGTGCTCCACGACGGCGCCGCAGCACTCCCCATCGTGGGAGCAACCCGGCACGGAGCACGGCTCGTCGAGCCTCCACTCCAGCCGGTCGAGGAGAGCGGCGACGCGATCGATGTCGACCACCTCCCCGCTCCTCATGTCGATGACGGTGCCCATTGTCTCCTCCTCGAACGGTGTGTGAACCCACCTCATCTGCGGTGAATCCAAGTCGCGGTGGTGCGACGCCCGCGTGGAGATGGCGTTATGGCTCGGTGAAGCCGACAGGTTCGACGAGGGGCGCCAGGTCGGCCATGGCGGTGACGAGCGCCACCCTCGCCCGCGACGGCGCATCGGCCACGAGGGGCAGCACCTGCCACTGCGTGCGATTGAGGTACGCGCCCGCCCATCGGCGATGCTGGTCGCCCGTCCGCATCACCAGCGCCTGGATGCTGCGGAGGTTGTCCGAGCGATCTGCGATCTTGATGAGGTGCGCATCCGGGGGGCCCTGCTCGAGCAGACGACGGTAGTACCCGCGCACGGCATCGCCGGCCAGCCGGCCGTCGGGAGCGGTCAGCCACACGACGAGGTTCTCGGCCCTTGCGCCGAAGGCGCTGCGAATCTCCTCGGGGCTGGTGACGGTGTCCTCCACCACATCGTGAAGCAGGGCTGCGACGAGTGCGTCGCGGTCGGTGACGCCCCACTGCATGAGCCCCATGGCGACCCGCACGGGGTGAACCCAGTAGGGGGTGTCGCTGCCGCGCCGGGCCTGCCCCTCGTGCCGCTCGCGGCCGAATGCGTCGGCCCGCACCAGCGTGCGCCGGTCGGCCGCAGGGCGCGTGGCCAGGGCCTGCTCCCAGGCGTCCTGGACGTCTGCGGCCGTGTCGAAGTGCTCGGGCCATGCCAGGTGGCTGGGCGCGATGGGCGCGAGGGCGTCCCCCGACTCGCCGACGGAGGGTGGCTCGAGAGGTCCGGTCGACATGGGCTCTAGGGTATCGCGCGAGGTCGGAGGCACGGCGGGGGGCCGTCGGCTTGCCGTGGTGGACCTGGGGTCGAACACGTTCCGGCTGGTGGTGTTCGAATACCGCCCCGGCGGCCCCTTCCGCCTGGTCGACGAGGTGCGCGAGGTGGTGCGCCTGACCGAGGGCACCGCCCCGGGTGCGCCGATCGCCCCGGCGGCAGTCGAGCGCGCCACGCGGGTGGCCCGCCTGTTCGCAGGCTTCTGCGACGGGTCCGACATCGACGAGGTGCGCGCCGTTGCCACCAGCGCCATCCGCGACGCCCCCAACGGCGACGAGGTGCTGCAGGCGATCATCGATGCCGGTCTGCCGGCGCGGGTGGTGTCGGGCCACGAGGAGGCCCGCTACGGGTACCTGGGGGCGATAAACGGCACCACCCTCACCGATGGCCTCATCGCTGAGCTCGGAGGCGGCAGCATCCAGGTGGGGCGGGTGGAGGACAGGCTGCTCACGCACGCGATGAGCCAGCCACTCGGCGCCGTGCGGATGACCGACGCCTTCATGGCGGCCGATCTGCAGACGCCCGACGACGTGCGCGCCCTGCGCCGCCATGCCCTCGACGTGCTGCGCCTCGACCCGTGGATATCCGATGCCCCCCGGCTGGTGGCCATGGGTGGCGCCGTGCGCACGCTGGCCACGATGGCCCAGAAGGCGTCCGCGTACCCCCTCGGCGAGGTGCACGGCTTCCTGCTGTCGCGGGACGCCCTGCGCGACCTCATCGAGCGCATGACCGCCGTGCCCCGCCGTGAGCGCCGGCGCATTCCCGGCCTCAAGGCCGACCGGGCGGACATCATGCTGGCCGGGGCGGTCGTGATGGATGCGCTCCTGCAGGCCGCGGCGGTCGATCGCGTCGAGGTATGCGCCGAAGGACTGCGCTGGGGCGTGTTCTGGGAGGCCTTTCTCGCGCCGGCCGATCCCCCCCTTGTCCCCGACGTGCGCGAGACCAGCGTGCGCGACCTGGCCGAGGTGTACGGGTACGACCGCCCGCACTGCGAGCAGGTCTCGCGTCTCGCGCTGGAGATGTTCGACGGGCTGGCGCGGCTGGGGGTGCACGATGGCGATCCGCGCGAGCGGGAGTGGCTGCATGCGGCGGCCCTGCTGCACGACGTCGGCACCCTGGTGGACTACAACGACCACCACAAGCACGGGCACTACCTCGTGCTGAACGCGGGCCTCCCCGGGTTCCGGCACCGCGAGCTGGTGATCATCGCGCAACTCGTGCGCGGCCACCGCAAGTCGATGCAGCCGCCCGGGGCGCTGGGCGCGCTGCTGAAGCCCCGCGATGAGGCGCGCATCCTGCGGCTGGCGGCATTCCTGCGCATCGCCGAGCAGCTGGAGGTCGGCCGGGCCCGGGCGATCACCGGCATCGACTGCGCGCGGGAGGGCGACCTGGTCACCCTCTGGCTGCGCGCCCACGGGGACATCGACGTGGCCATGTGGTCGGCCCGGCAGGAGGCCCCGGTGTTCAAGCGCGCCACGGGGCACCGCCTGGCGGTGGAGCGGGCCTAGGCCCCGGCCTCAACCGCCGGCGATCTTCACCCGGAATCGCTGCCCCAGGTGGGCCGCCACCTTGTCGCGGTGGTCGCCCTGCACCTCCACCACGCCGTCCTTCACCGAGCCGCCCGAGCCGCAGAAGCGCTTGAGTTCCTTCGCG
>CAZIQQ010000127.1:0-4595 GCA_964541555.1 uncultured Bifidobacterium sp.
CCTTCCCGGCGCGCGCGACCGTGGGCGGCGTGGACATCGTCTTCGGCTTCCGGGTGGAGATCAGCTGCGTGGCCTCGAAGGAAGGGAAGTAGGCCATGGACCGCCCGCCCGCCGAGCCGACCGACCCCGGGTCGGCCCCATCCCCCGCCCCGCCGGCCGCACCCAAGCCGCCTGCCCGTTCGGCCCTGAGCCGTCGCGAGGCCTTGGGCCGCTTGGCCTGGACGGGCACCGGGATGGGTGCGGCCTGGTCGGCGGGCATGGCCCGGGCCCGGGCGGCGACCCCCACCCCTTCGCCGGCATCGGGCTCACCGCCGGCGAAGTCGCAAGGGATCGGCACCTCCATCGGGGCCGTCGAGCCGCTGCCCGACGTCGCCCTGCGCCGCAGTGATCCCGAGGCGTACTGGACACGTGTGCGGCGCGGCCAGTTCCTCTTGCCCGAGACGCGGGCCTTCCTGAACCCGGGCAGCCTCGGCGTCATGCCCCGGCCGGTGATGCAGGCGGTCTTCGACTCCCTCCAGCGCGGCGCGGAGTACGCGACCGACACCGTCCAGCGCTGGGGCTACGAATCCATGGAGCCCGAGCGGGCCGAGATGGCCGCCTTCCTCGGCTGCGATCCCGGCGAGCTGGCCTTCACCCACAACTGCACCGAGGCCATGGGGTTCATCGCCGCCGGGCTGGACCTCAAGCCGGGCGACGAGGTGGTGTCGACCAACCAGGAGCATGGCAGCGGCATCTCCTGCTGGCGGGTCAAGGCCGCCCGGTCGGGCATCACGCTGCGCGAGGTCGACCTGCCGGTCAGCCCGCGGTCCTCCGCCGAGCTGCTCGACCGGCTGGTCTCGGCCCTCGGCCCGCGCACGCGCGTCCTGAGCTTCAGCGGCATCACCAGCCCCACCGGCCTGGTGCTGCCCTCGCGGGAGCTGTGCGAGGCGGCCCGGGCCCGCGGGGTGATCACCGTGCTCGATGGCGCCCACATGGACGGCCAGATGCCGGTGAACCTGCACGACCTGGGCTGCGACTACTTCGCGGGCAGCCCTCACAAATGGCTGTTCGCGCCGGCGGGCTGCGGGCTGCTCTACGGTCGGCCCGAGGCGCTGGACCGCCTGTGGCCGTCGGTGGCCTCGGGCGGCTGGGACAACAAGACCGGCCTCAAGGCGGCCCGCTTCATGATGGTGGGCACCAACAACCGGTCCACCATCGATGGCATGATCGCAGGCCTGCGTTTCCTCCAGGCGCTGGGCGAGGAGGCCGTGTACGAGCGCCAGCACGCCCTTGCCGCCCACGCGCTGTCGGCGGCCCGCCAGCGGAACTACCTCGAGGTGGTGACCCCGGAGGATCCCCGGCTGCACCGGGCCATGATCTCGCTCCGATTCAAAAGCGATGCGCTGGAGCCGCTGTGGACCGCCCTGCGCCAGGAGGACATCGGCGTGCTGGGCGGCCAGCGGCTGCGCCTGTCGTTCCACGTGCACACCCGGAAATCCGACATCGACCGGTTCTTCAGCGTGTGCGATCGGGTCTTGAGGTCATGAATCCCACCGAGGCCCGAATGCCGCCCCCGCCTGATCGCTCCCGACCCATCGCGACCTTGCTGCGCCGCGCGGCGGCCCTCCTGATGGCCCTGGGCACCTGGCTGGCCTTCGGCGCCGAGCCCGCGACCCCCCGCCCGGCGCAGGACGACGCCCGGCCGCACGGCCTGCCGCAGCGTACGCCGTGGACCACCTCGCGGGTGAGCGGCACGCCCGAGCCTCCCCCGCCCTACACCACCCGGGCCTTCCGACCGGAGCTGACCCTCAAGAACCCGGTGTTCGTGATCGCCGAGCCGGGCACGCGCGACCTGCTGGTGGTGCTGCAAGGCGGTGAGGCCGATCGCCCCTCGCGCATCGTCCGCATCGCGGAAGACCCGAAAGCGGGCGGGCCCTCCGGCGTGGAGCCCGTGTTGGAGATCCCGGGGCGGCTGGTCTACAGCGTGGCCTTCCATCCGGGGCATGCCACCAACGGCCAGATGCTGGTCTTCTCCAACGGACGGACCGGCCAGACCGAGCGCACCAACCGGCTGTCGCGGTTGCGCCTCGGGCGCCAGGCGCCGCGCGCGGTGGTGCCCGATTCGGAGGAGATCCTGCTCGAGTGGCGCTCCGGCGGGCATGACGGCGGCGGGATGGGCTTCGGCCCGGACGGGATGCTCTACGTGTCCACGGGCGACGGCTCCAACGACTCCGACACCTGGGACTCCGGCCAGACCCTCGACGACCTGCTCGGCGGGGTGCTGCGCATCGACCTCGAGCACCCCGACCCGGGCCGCAAATACGGCATTCCCAGGGACAACCCCTTCCTGGGCATCCCCGGGGCGCGGGGCGAGCTGTGGGCCTATGGCCTGCGCAACCCGTGGCGGCTGGCGGTGGACCTGCCGACCGGCCAGGTCTGGGTGGGCAACAACGGCCAGGACGTGTGGGAAAGCGCCCACCTCATCCGCCGCGGCGAGAACTACGGCTGGAGCGTGTACGAGGGCAGCCACCTGTTCTACCGCAACCGCCGCCGCGGGCCGACGCCGGTCACCGCACCAACCTTCGAGCATCACCACAGCGAAGCCCGCTCGCTCACCGGGGGCGTGGTGTACCGGGGCGACCGGCTGACCGGACTGGTCGGGGCCTACGTCTATGGCGACCACTCCACGGGCCGGATCTGGGCCGGGCTCCACGATGGAACGAAGGTGGCCTGGCACCGGGAGATCGCGGCCACGCCGCTGCTCATCACCTCGTTCGGCCTCTCGCCCTCGGGACGCCTGCTGGTGAGCGACCTCGGCGGCGGCCTGCACGAGATCGTGCCTGCGCCGCCCCGGACCCACACCGCACCCTTCCCCCGCAAACTCAGCCAGACCGGCGTCTTCGCCTCGACCCGCGATCACCGCGTCGAGGCGGGCGTCGTGGCCTACTCGGTCAACGCCCCGGCCTGGGCCGACGGCGCGGAGGCCGAGCGCTTCCTGGCCCTCCCCGGCGACGGCCGCATCACCCATGCCACGAGCCGCGCCTGGGGATTCCCCGACGGCACGGTGCTGGTGCAGACCCTGCGCCTGCCGACGTCGAAGGCCTCGGGGGCCTCGGGGGCTGCAGACTCCCCGGGGCGCCGGATCGAGACGCGCCTCATGACCCGCCAGGACGGCCGCTGGGCGGGGTATTCGTACCGCTGGAACGCCGAAGAGACCGACGCCGACCTCGTCCCCGCCGAGGGGGCCGATGCGGAATTCGATCGCGCGGATGCCGCCGCCCCCGGGGGCCTGCGTCGGCAGCGCTGGCATTTCCCGAGCCGCTCGGAATGCCTCGGCTGCCACAGCCGCGCCGTGGGCTTCGTGCTGGGCCTGGGCGACCTGCAGATGAACCGCACCCACCGCTACCCGGGCGGCGTCGAGGATCATCAGCCCCGGGCCCTCGAGCACGCGGGCTTCTTCACCGCCCCGCTGCCCAAGGAGTCCAAGGATCCCGCCGCGCCAGCCCTGGTGGACCCGTATGACCCGCACCAGGACCTCGATCGCCGCGCCCGCTCCTACTTGCACGCCAACTGCTCGGTCTGCCACGTCGAGGCCGGCGGCGGCAATGCGCGCCTGCAGCTCGAGTTCACGACGGCCCGCGACCGCATGGAACTCATCGGTGCGCGGCCGCAGCACGACGGCTTCGGGCTCCGCGACGCCATGCTCGTGGCCCCGGGCCATCCCGACCGCTCGGTGCTGCTCCACCGGTTGTCGGTGCGGGGCCGGGGCCAGATGCCCCCGCTGGCGCTCAATACCGTGGACGAACGCGCCGTGGGCCTGATGCGCTCCTGGATCGCCGCGATGCCGGCCGGCGCCGTCGCCAGCCGGGAGTGGCGGGTGACCGATTTCGCCAGCGACCTCGCGGGCACCCAGACCGTGTCGCAGGGGCGATCCGCCGAGGCCGGCAAGGCCCACTTCCAGGCGCTGGGCTGCCTGCAATGCCATCGGCGCGACGGCGAGGGCGGCAGCGTGGGCCCCGACCTGACGGGCATCGGCCAGCGGGCCGGCGCGGGCCAACTGCTCGAGTCGCTGCTGGAGCCCTCCAAAGTCATCGCCCCCGAGTACGCCCAGACTGAACTTGAGACCCGCTCAGGCCAGACGCTGGTGGGCCGTGTCGAATCCGAGACCGCGCAAGCGATCATCCTGCGGCCGGTCGGCGCCGACGACCCGGTGACCGTGACCGTCTCGGACATCCACGCGCGCCGGCTGCATCCGGTCTCGGGCATGCCCGAAGGCATGCTCAACGGGCTCGAAAAACCCCAGGTGCTGGACTTGCTGGCCTACCTGCTGTCGGCCAAGGCGGCGGCGAAGTAGCGGTCCGGCATCCACGACATCGATCCGAAGGGCAACGCGGCCAAAGCGGTCGCCGACCGAGTCACTGCCTCGGAGCGCGTCGGGGCGGTCGGTCGCCGGCGCGCAAGGCCCTGCGGGTGGAATCCCTCGACCGTTTTCCGAACGACAGTTGGGGCCGGACATCCGGCACACTCCTGAAATGCCGATCGCAACGGCCCGCCCCGTCCGCCACGGAACCCTGCTCCCATGAACCTCCTGCAACGCCTCCGCCTCCTGCCCGCCC
>CAZIQQ010000128.1:0-4516 GCA_964541555.1 uncultured Bifidobacterium sp.
GCCCAGGGCCGTGATGCTAGCCCGGTGCGAGACGGCGATAGCCGCCGTGCCACCAGGCGAGCGGCTCGCCATCGGACACCTCGGCCTCCAGGACCCGGCCCACCAGGATCGAGTGATCCCCGCCCTCGAGCACCTCATGGCGCTCGCACGCAAGCCGCGCCAGCGCACCCGGAAGCAGCGGCGCGCCCAGCGGGCCCTCCTGCACGTCGAGCCCCGCGAAGCGATCGTCGCGCTTGAAGGCGAAGGTGTTCGAGAGCTCCTCCTGCGAGGCCTCGAGGATGTGCACCCCGAATGCCGGCGCCTCGGTGAGGTGCTCGTGGTGGTACGACGCGCGCCCGATGCACACCAGCACCAGCGGCGGGTGCAGCGAAAGGGATGAGAAGGCCGACGCCGTCAGGCCCACCGGGCCATCCGGACCCTGGGCGGTGACCACGGTGATGCCACTTGCCCACCGGCCGAGGGCGGCCTTGAAGGCGTCGGGGTCGACGGCCGCGTGGCCGGGGTCATGGTGAGTGCTCACGGCCTGACTGTAACGGTCAGGCGGGTGCCGCGACGGGCATGCCGAGCGACATGGCGGCATCGATCATGCGCTGGTCATAGGTGAGGATGACGCCGAGATCGTCCCCCAGGCTGGCGGCCGTGGCCAGGTGAATGGCATCGAGCGACCTGAGCGACGGGTCGGCGATATCCCGGGCCATGCGCAGTACGTCATCGGACAGGGGAATGAGCGACAGCCGGTCGAGCGCATCGCGGGTCTCGTGCACCATCGCGGGCTCGATGCGCGCCACGGCCCGCACGGCCTCGACCGCCATCAGGGCGCTCGACGAACGCACGGCCCATCTGGCCATCTCGGATGACAGCGCCGGGGCCTCGGGCTCCCACAGCGGCAGCTTCACGTACGCCGAGGTGTCGATGTACGCCACCGACGCGCTCACAGGCGGTCTGCCCGCTGGTCGTCCAGCACGTCGGCCACCACGGGCCGACCGCCCCGGCGCGGCGGCCGCGACCATTCCACATGCAGGAGGTCTCCGGCAGGCATGGTGGATCCGCGCGCCAGCAGGCGCTCGAGGGCCGCCGGCACCGACGCCGCAGAGGGCACCAGCCTGGCCACCTCGCGACCCCGGTCGGTGACCACCAGGGAGTCGCCCGCCCGCACCCTCTCGAGATAGCGGGAAAGGTTCTGCCTCAGCTCACGCACCCCAACCCGGTCATCCATGTGCGTCGTTGTAGCACATCGGCGCGTGGCAACCTGTGGCATGGCCCTCCCCCCCGCGCAACGCCCCGTGCTGTTCCTTGTCCTTGTGGCTGTGCTCACGGGAATCCTCGCCTGGGTGGTGCTGACCGTCTCGGGTGACGTGCAGGAGGACCAGCGCCAGGACGCCCTCGCGCCCTTCTACACACCCCCGTCCCCGGTGCCCGCCGGTGCCCCCGGCTCCATCATCCGCACCGAGCCCCTGGGCATCGCCGTCGCAGGCGGGCGGGCGGTGCGCATGCTCTACCGATCGCAGGACGGCCGCGGGCGCCCCACGGTGTCGAGCGGCATGGCGTTCATCCCGCGCGGGCTGGCACCGGCGAGCGGGCGCCCCGTGGTTGCCTGGGCCCACGGCACCGTGGGCCTGGCCGACCAGTGCGCGCCGTCGCGCATCGACAACCCCATCCGCAATCTCCCGTGGGTGGAGGAGATGCTGGCCCGCGGCTGGGTGGTGGCGGCCACCGACTACGTGGGTCTGGGCACACCGGGCACATCGGGTTACCTCATCGCCGCCGACGAGGGACGCGACGTCATCAACTCGGTGCGCGCGGCCAGCCGGCTGCCGGGGGCCGCGACATCGAACCGCTGGGTGTCGTGGGGGCACTCCCAGGGCGGGCACGCGGCCCTGGCCGCAGCCACCCTGGCGCGGTCGTACGCCCCCGAGCTCGACCTGGTGGCCATCGCCACCGCGGCGCCGGCTGCAGACCTGAAGGGCCTGCTGGCCCTGCAGTGGAATCAGGCGGTGGCGTGGGTCATCGGCGCCGAGGTGGTGGGCACATGGCCCTCGCGGTACCCCGAGCTCGATCCCAATTCCGTGATCACCGCCAACGGGCGCAACCACCTCGACGAGGTGCTGGGGAAGTGCATCGCGGGTGCGGCACTCACCGCCGAAGTGCGGCAGGACCTCCTCGGGCAGGACTTCTTCGCCCGCAACCCCTGGGATGTCCCGTCGTGGCGGCGGCGCTTCATCCAGAACACGCCCGCGCCGACTCCGCGCGACCTCCCGCTGTTCATCACGCAGAGCATCACCGACGACATCGTGCTGCCGCGCACCACGGCCACGCTGGTGCCCGCGTGGTGCCGCGCAGGCGTGCGAATCACCACCATGTGGCTGAACGGCGTGACGCACAACGACACGGCCATCGTCTCGGGCCCGTCGGTGGTGCAGTGGATCGGCCAGCGACTGGCCGGGGAACCGGCGCCCGACGACTGCGGGGCGCCTACGCCGGTGCCCGCTATCGCGGGCACCGGCTGACGCAACAGGCCGCTACTCCTCGGAGGCGACCGTCTCCTCGATTGCCGCGCCCGGCTTGCCGGGGTTGATGATGAGCACGATTATCAGGGCGATCAGGGGGAGGAACACGGCGAGCAGGCCGAAGCCGAGGACGCTCCTGTTCTTCCGCGCGGCGATGTTCATCGTGATGAAGATCAGCGCGATGTAAATGATGACCCAGAGGATGTATAGGAAGATCATGGGCGGCACTGTACGTGCGCGTCCGGATGAGGTCGCTACCATGCCGTCACCGATCGCCCGCTGTGGGAGAGCCCGGCTTCGAGCCGGCGCCGAAGGAGCAACCGCCCCGGAATCTCTCAGGCACACGGACCGTGGTGGGCGCGGTGACGCTGGAGAGAGGGTGCATCAGCACCCCGCCGATGGGGAAAGCCCTTAGCACTGGGTGCATCTCTCAGGCAGACGGACAGCGGGGGCTCCAATCGCAGACGAGCGAGGAGCACCATGGCCACCACCCAGCAGCGCACCGACCTGGCGGCACTCGAGGCCGCCGATGAGTTCATCGGGCGCCACATCGGCCCCCAGGGCGACGACATCGACCACATGCTCGGCGTCGTGGGCGCGGCATCGCTCGATGAGCTGATCTCGCAGACGGTGCCGGCGTCGATCCGCGTGGACCAGCCGCTCGCCCTGCCGGCCGCCGTTGGCGAGGCCGAGGTCATCGCCCGCCTGCGTGCACTGGCCGCGCGCAACCGCGTGATGCACTCACTCATCGGGTTGGGCTACCACGGCACGGCCACCCCGCCCGTGGTGCTCCGCAACATCATCGAGAACCCGGCCTGGTACACGTCGTACACGCCCTACCAGCCCGAGATATCGCAGGGGCGCCTGCAGGCGCTGCTCAACTTCCAGACGCTGGTGAGCGACCTCACCGGCCTGCCGCTGGCCAACGCATCGCTGCTCGACGAGGGCACCGCGGCAGCCGAGGCCATGACCATGGCGCGGCGCGCCGGGAAGTCCGACTCCCCGGTGTTCTTCGTCGACTCCGACTGCCACCCGCAGACCATCGCGGTGGTGGCAACCCGCGCCGAGCCCGTGGGCGTGGAGCTGGTGGTGGGCGACCCCGCCACCGACATGCCCGCCCAGCTGTTCGGGGCGCTGCTGGCATCCCCCGGTTCGTCGGGCCAGGTGCGCGACCTCGCGCCCGTCATCGACCGCGTGCACGACGCTGGCGGCCTGGCCGTGGTGGTGGCCGACCCGCTGTCGATGCTGCTGGTCACGTCGCCCGGTGCCATGGGCGCCGACATCGCGGTGGGATCGATGCAGCGCTTCGGCACCCCCATGGCGTTCGGCGGCCCGCACGCGGGCTACGTGGCCACGCGCGAGGAGTTCGCCCGCGCGCTGCCGGGGCGCCTGGTGGGCGTGTCCATCGACGCCGCGGGGCGGCCCGCCCTGCGCCTGGCACTGCAGACCCGCGAGCAGCACATCCGCCGCGAGAAGGCCACCAGCAACGTGTGCACCGCGCAGGCGCTGCTGGCCATCGTCAACGGCATGTACGCCGCATGGCACGGGCCCGACGGACTCAGGCGCATCGCCGAGCGCGTGCACCGCCTCACGGGAATCCTGGTGCAGGGGCTGCGCGACGGAGGCATCGACGTGCCGACCGACACCTGGTTCGACACCATCGTGGCGCACGTGCCGGGCCGCGCCGCGGCCATCCACCAGGCGTCGCGCGATCTGGGCATCAACCTCCGCGAGATCGATGACGACCACGTGGGGGTGACCCTCGACGAGCTCACCACCCGGGCCGTGGTGGAGGGCGTGTGGCAGGCATTCGGCGTGCAGGCGTCGGTGGAGGCGCTCGACGCATCGGCGCCCGAGGGCATTCCCCCGGCTCTGCGCCGCGACGACGTCATCCTCGACCACCCCGTGTTCCACCGCTACCGCACCGAGCACGAGATGCTGCGGTACATCCGGCGGCTGTCCGATCGCGACCTGGCGCTCGACCGCACCATGATCCCCCTGGGGTCGTG
>CAZIQQ010000129.1:0-4488 GCA_964541555.1 uncultured Bifidobacterium sp.
CCGTAGAGGCGGCGCGCCCACAGCGACGACGGGCGCGCCAGGCGCAGCGCCCCGATGAGGCTGAAGGGCCAGGCGAGCAGCCCGAGCGCCGCGAGGATCCACTTCCCCTTGAGGAAGCAGACCACGGCGAATGCCACGCACAGCACGTGCCAGGTGACGATGATCCAGTTGCCGTTCGCGTTGGAGTCGTCCCAGACGTCCTTCCAGAACGGGATGCCCAGGGCCGCGATCATCAGCACCGTGGCCAGCACGATCACGGCATCGACGGACCGGCGCCCCTCCTTCGACCAGTAGACATCGCGCAGGGTCAGCCACAGCGCGAACTCGTCGAGCGTCAGCGCGGCGCCGATGCCGAAGAGCACGGGCACGATGAGGTCCGCCGGTCGTCCGGGCTGCCAGTCGATCGCGATGCCGATGACCCCGCTGATGAGCAGCAGGAAGATTCCCGGGACCAGGTGGTGCAGGTGGGTGCCGCCCACCGAGATGTCGCCGAACGGCCCCTTGCCTGCCTTGATCATGTGCGTGATGGCACGCGTGATCAGGAACGTCACGAGGAACGCGATCAGCGTCATCTGGATCGTGCCGAGGCCGCTGTCGCGTATGCGCTCCTGGAAGGCATCGGTGACCGGGAAGGTCTCCGACCAGAAATCCGCGGCCGGGAGGAGGGGGATCATGTTCATCGCCGCCTACCCTAGCGGCGCCCTGCCGGGCGGTCAGCCCGGGAAGCGCACGTGCAGGTGGTCATCGTGGTTCGGCCACCTCACCACGACCCCCGAGGGGCCGCGCAGGTCGAGCGAATGGCCGATCAGCACCAGCGATGCCCCGCGCTGCACCAGGCGATCGACGACCGCCTGCGTAAGCGCCCTGTCGTAGTTCGATGGGTTCGCGGGGCCACGGGCGCGGTCGCGACGCGGAAGCCGGATGTCCACGTCGAGTCCGTTCTGGTGCGATGCATGCCCATCGATGCTTCCGCCACCGGGCCGGGCCAGATCGCCGATGCCCAGCGCGCCGGCGCCGGGGTGGGTTCGCGCCCACCAGCGGCCGAGGTCGATCATCTCGCGCACCAGCCTCGCCGTTCCCCAGCGCGTGTCCAGGCCACCCGGCTCCGACTGGGTGCGCGGGTCATACGTGTAGTAGCCGGTTCCCGACGCCGGCAGGCGCACGCCGTTCTTGAGGCGGCCACCGTTGGGGGATCCGCCCGGCTCGCTCTCGCGCCAGCGGATGATCGCCCCGCCGTCCTCCCCCGTGACGCGCACCGTGCCCGGCACCAGCACCGGCTCGCGCGGCACCGTCATCGTCACCGGGCTGGCCGGCACGGGCATGGCATCCGGGTCATCCCCGGGCAGCGCCGCGGCAAGCGGCACCGAGCAGGCCAGCAGGCCGAGCAGGCCTATCCATGCCACCCGCCCGCGGGCGTGGTGGCGTGCCTCGCGGCGGTGGCGACAGGCCACGCAGGGGCACGGGTTGTTCAGCATGCGGCGGGTCATCGGGAGCGCACGGTATGCGGCTCCGGGCCCGGTCAGGGAAATGCCCGTTTCGGACTCGGGCCGTCGACGCTTGCGACCGGTCTCCTGCCGGTTCGCGCGGGCTGTCCTACGCTGCGCATAGTGATCTCCCGGCTAGCACGACCCGCCGTCCTCATTCCGCTCGCGATCGCGCTCGTGCTCGTGGGCGTGGGCGTCTGGTGGCTGTCGCGCGCGGGAAGCAGCACCCCGGTGTCGGAGGAGCAGGCGGCGCGCGACTACGGCTCCGACGATGCGGCCGCCATGCCTGCGGGTGCGCCCAGGGCCGGCGTGTGGACCTACACGGCACGCGGGGACGAGACCGTGGGCACGGGACCACTCGAGATCGATCGCGCACTCCCGCGTGAGGCCCGCGTGGTGGTGCGCCCGGCTCCCGGTGGCTACTGGCGCACCCTTGCCCTGAGCGAGGAGCACGTGGAGGCCTCGCGACTGCGGGCCGAGCCGAAGGGCGAGTACCTGGTCGAGCGCGTCACCACCCTGAAGGTGGCCGGCATAGGGCGCGACGATCGCGAGGTGCTCAAGCCGCCACCGCTCGCCTACCCGCGTTCCATCGAGGTGGGCGACACCTGGACCGAGCGCTACATGATGGACAAGGTGCGGGTGGTGACCCGCGTGCGGGTGCTTCGCAGCGCATCGGTGAAGGTTGGCGGGCGCGACGTGCCGACGGTCATCATCGAGAAGCGCGGCACGGTGTCCGGTCCCGTCGGTGGATACCGCAATGACCGCCTGTGGTGGTCGGACGACCTGAAGATGCCCGTGCGCTGGGTCATCTCCACCGAGCTCGACGGTTTCGGCTCGCTGCGTACCGACGCCGACCTGCGGCTGGCCCAGCTGGAGCCCACCGGGTGACCGGCCCCGTCGCCGGCGACCGGGCACCGCTGCCGATCGTCTTTCTCGTCGTCGTCGCGGGCGTGCTGGCGTTCACCACCAACCAACCGCTGGCGCTGGTGGCCCTCGCGCTGGGCGGCATCGTCCTGCTGCGCGCGGCACCGGGCCGCCCGGGGCGCCTGGTGGTGCTGGGCGCGCTGGCGTCGGCGATCGGCGTGTTCGTGCTCACGCCGCTCCTCACGAGCCAGGGCGACCTTGTGCTCTTCCACCTACCGGTCCCCCCGCCGCTGAACGGCGAGATCACGGCCGAGGCCGTCGTCGCCGGCGCCGCGGCGGCGGCAAGGGTGCTGGCCACCATCACCCTGGCCGCCGCGCTGTTCGCGTGGGCGGACCCCGATCGCATGCTGGCCGGCCTGGGCCGCGTGGCTCCGCGCTCGGCCCTGGTGGCGGCGCTTGCCGCCCGCCTGGTACCCACGCTGCGACGCGACGCGAGGGCCATCTCGGAGGCCGCCCGGCTGCGCGGCGTGGCCCTGACCACGGGGCCCCGCCTGCAGCGCGCGCGGGCCGCCGCACCGCTGGCGCTGCCGCTGGTGGGATCGGCCCTCGAGCGGGGCCTCGACGTGGCCGAGGCCATGGCGGCGCGCGGCTATGGCGAGACCCGTCGCACGCGGCTGCCGGAGCGCCCGCGCGACCCCGGCGAGCGCATCGTCATGGGGCTGTCGCTGGTGCTGGCGCTGATCGTGGCGTGGTCGATCGCCACGGGGGCGACCGGGTTCACGTACTACCCCGTGCTCGATCCGCTGCTCACCGCGCAGTCGGCGGCACTCGCCGCCGCGGGGCTCGCCGCACTCGCGCTCTCGGCGCTGGCGCTGGTGCGCACCGCGCAGAGCCCGAGCGGTGTTGGACCGCCCGATTCGCCGTGATACGGTCCCGGACCGCTCGCCCGACGGGGCGAACCGCTATTCCACGCCCATAGTCCGGAAGAGGCTCGTGCCAACGATCAACCAGATGGTCCGCAAGGGCCGCAAGCCCAAGGCGACCAAGACCTCGACGCCCGCCCTTCGCGGCGCACCGCAGAAGCGCGGGGTCTGCACCAGGGTCTACACCACCACCCCGAAGAAGCCGAACTCGGCGCTGCGCAAGGTCGCGCGTGTCCGGCTCACCAACGGGATGGAGGTCACGAGCTACATCCCCGGCGAGGGACACAACCTGCAGGAGCACTCCGTGGTGCTCGTGCGCGGCGGCCGCGTGAAGGATCTCCCGGGCGTTCGCTACAAGGTGATTCGCGCCGCGCTCGACACCGCCGGCGTTTCCGACCGCAAGCAGGCGCGCTCGAAGTACGGCGCCAAGACCCCGAAGTAGGCAGATGCCCCGCCGCGCAGCAATCACACGTCGTCCGCTCATCCCGGACCCCGTCTACGACAACTCAGTCGTGACGCAGTTGATCAACAAGGTCCTCCGGGACGGCAAGAAGTCGGTGGCCGAGCGCACCGTGTACGACGCGCTCGAGCGCATTCGTGACCGCACCGGGCGCGACCCCGTGCAGGTCATGGAGGAGGCCATCCGCAACGTCACGCCGGTGCTCGAGGTCAAGAGCCGCCGCGTGGGTGGAGCCACCTACCAGGTGCCGATCGAGGTGCCGGCCCGTCGCGGTCGCACCCTGGCCATCCGCTGGATCGTCCTGTTCTCGCGCCAGCGTCGCGAGAAGCAGATGAGCGAGCGCCTCGCCAACGAGCTGCTCGACGCCCTCGGTTCGCAGGGCGGCGCGTTCAAGCGCAAGGACGACCTCTACCGGATGGCCCAGGCCAACAAGGCCTTCGCGCACTACCGCTGGTAGTCCCGTTCTCCGTCGCGATCGCGGCGGTTTCGGCTTGCATTCATGAGAGAGGACGCGGGGGGATCCACCTCCCGTGCCACATCGTTACGGACAGGTGAGATTCAGTGGCTGAGGTGAAGAACGTTCCGCTCGAGCGCACCCGGAACATCGGGATCATGGCCCACATCGACGCGGGCAAGACGACCACGACGGAGCGCATCCTCTACTACACCGGCCGCACCCACCGCATCGGCGAGGTGCACGAGGGCGCCGCGACGATGGACTGGATGGAGCAGGAGCAGGAGCGCGGCATCACCATCA
>CAZIQQ010000130.1:0-4398 GCA_964541555.1 uncultured Bifidobacterium sp.
GCCACCTTGTCGCGGTGGTCGCCGTACCACTAAACAACGCCGTCCTTCACCGAGCCGCCCGAGCCGCAGAAGCGCTTGAGTTCCTTCGCGACGTCACCGAGCTCGGCGGGGGGCAGGCCGGTGACCAGCGTGACGGTCTTCCCCTTGCGCCCGGCAGAGGTTCGTGACACGCGAACGATGCCATCCGTGCTGCCGGCGGACGGCGCGGGGGCGGCGGGGGCGGCGTCGATACGACCCGACTCGGTCGAGTACACGGCCTGCGTGTTGCCGGGGTCATGCCGTCGGATGCGTCCCATCGTGGGGGCGATGGTACCGTCGGATTCCGATGGCCCACGACCTGCACGCACACACGAACCGCTCTGACGGCGCGCATGACCCGTCGGACCTCGTGGAGTACGCGGCCGGCCGGGGTGTTGATGTCCTGGCCATCACCGACCACGACACCATGGCGGGCGTGGATGAGGCCATTGCCACCGGCCGGGCCATCGGCGTGAGGGTCATTCCCGGCATCGAGCTGTCGATAAAGGTGCCGCACGGCAGCATGCACCTGCTGGGCTACTTCCACGAGCCGGCCCCTGAGCCCCTGGCGGGCCTCATCGCGGGGTTCGGCGACATCCGCGTGGAGCGCGCCCGGGAGATGGTCGATCGCCTGAACGCCATGGACGTGCCGCTCGACTGGCAGGACGTGCTCGATGGCGCCGCCGGGGCCCCGCTGGGCCGACCGCACATCGCCGAGGCGCTGATGCGCGCGGGGCACGTGACAGGCCGCCAGGAGGCCTTCGACCTGTACCTGGGAGACGGGCGGCCGGCCTACGTGGGGTCTGACGGCCTGGGCGTGGAGGAGGGCATCACCCTCGTGCGGGAATCCGGTGGCGCCCCCGTGCTGGCGCACCCCGGCACGCTGCGCCTGGACGATGCCCACCTCGATCCGTTCGTGGGGCGCCTGGCCCGTGCCGGGCTGGCGGGCATCGAGGTGCACCGCCCCGAGCACTCGCCCGACCAGTTCGCCGCCTACGGCGCCCTTGCCCGCAAGTACGACCTGATTCCCTCAGGGGGGTCCGACTACCACCGCACGACCAGCCCCCACCACCCCGGCGCCACGGGAGATCCGCCCCTGCCCGAGGACACCGTCGAGCGCCTTCTGGCGGCGGCGCTGGGCTAACGTCACCGGCATGACGACCGCCGATTCCGCACAGCGCGCAGAGGGCGTCCGCTGGGACCTCTCCCCCCTCTGCGCATCCGCCGACGACTGCCGCGAGCGCCTTGCGAGCGCCCTCGACGACTGCCGGGCCTTCGAGACCCGCTACAGGGGCACCGTTGCCGCGCTTGAGGGCCCCACGCTGGCCGCCGCCCTCGCCGAGATGGCCCGCATCGAGAACGAGATCGGCCGCCTCTACTCGTACGCGTCGCTGCGCGAGTCGGTTGACGTGACCGACGCCGAGAACCAGGACCTGAACTCCCTGATGGAGCGGTCGATGGTGGAGGCCTCGAACGCCCTGCGGTTCTTCGAGCTCGAGTGGCTCGACCTGGACGAGCCGCTGGCCGAGCAGTTGGCCAACGCCCCCGAGGTGGCCGCAGACCGCCACCACCTGCTCGCGGCCCGGCGCTTCAAGCGCCACACGCTGACCGAGCCCGAGGAGCGCATGCTGGCCGAGCGCAGCCCGGCCGCCACGAGCGCGTGGCAGACGCTGTTCGGGCGCATCACATCGACCCTCGAGGTGGAGTTCGACTCGGGCGAGGGCATGGAGCCCCACACGATCGACCGCCTGCTGGCCTGCGTGCGCAACCCCGACCGCGACGTGCGGTTCCGGGCGGTCGACACCCTGTACGACGCCCTTGGCCCGAACGCGCCCACCCTGGCCCACTGCTACGACACCCTCGTGGGCGACCGCCTGGCCATGGACGGCCTGCGCCACTACGACGACCCGATGGACCCCACGCACCTGCGCAACGAGGTGCCCGGCCCGGCGATCGAGGCCATGATGTCGGCCGTGGAGCGCCACTACGGGCTGGCGCAGCGCTGGTTCCGGGTGAAGGCCCGGCTGCTGGGGCTCGACCGCCTGCACCTTGCCGACCAGTACGCACCGCTGGGAGAGACCCGCGAGGTGCTGTTCCCCGAGGCCCGGCAGATCATCGATGCGTCGTTCAGCGCGTTCTCGCCGCGCATCGGCGACATCGCGGGCGCCTTCTTCGCCGACGAGCGCATCGACGCCGAGCCGCGCGCGGGCAAGCGTGGTGGCGCCTTCTGCGCATCGGTGGCGCAGGACGCCAAGCCGTTCATGCTCATGAACTACACCGACCGCATGGACGACGTGATGACCCTGGCGCACGAGCTCGGGCACGGCATGCACTTCACCCTGTCGTCCGAGCGCCAGACCGCGCTGTCGTACCACACGGGCCTGGCCCTGGCGGAGGTGCCCTCGACCTTCGCCGAGATGATCGCCTTCGACCACCTGATGGCCACCGAGCAGGACGAGGCCACGCGTACCGCGCTGGTGTGCGAGCGCGTGGAGGGCTCGTTCGCCACGGTGTTCCGCCAGACGGTGCTGGCCCGGTATGAGCAGGACGCCTACCGCATGCGCGCGGAGGGCACCACGCTCACCGACGACCGCCTGTCGGACATCTGGGTATCCCGCAATGCCGCCTACTACGGCGACGCCGTCGAGTTGCCCGAGGGCTACGGGCTGGGATGGTCGTACATCCCCCACTTCATCTCGACGCGCTTCTACACCTATGCCTATGTGTTCGCGCACCTCGTGACGCTGGCCCTGTACGCCCGCTACCGCGAGGACGGAGACGCCTTCGTCGCCGGCTACCTGGAGTTCCTGGCCGCGGGTGGATCGGCATCGCCCGCCGACCTGTTGCGCCCCCTGGGCGTCGACCTCGCCGACCCGGCCTGCTGGGACCCCGGCTTCGCAGAGATGGAGCGCATGGTGGAGCGGGCTGAGGACATGACCGGATAGCACCCTCGCGCGGGTAGCGCGCCCACCCCCACACAGGTAGCGTTACCTCATGCCCCCACCCCATGCTGTGCCCCCCCGCGCCTGGAGCGTCCGTCCCGCCACCCTCCTCGTCGCCGTCGGGCTCCTCCTCGGAACCGGCGGCATCGCGGCCGCGGCCGCCTCGGGTGCCGGCAAACCCACGATCTCAGGCGCCCCCGGCGCCATGATCGCCGCCCCCCACATAGGTCCGCACGCGGGCAATGGCGCACCATCGGCGCTGGTGGTGGGCCCCGGGCGTGAGTCGGCCCTGACCCTCGGGGTCGCTTACGACGCCGTGGAGCAGCATGACGGGCCCATCACGGTCAACGTGACCCTGCCGGGCGGCCTCGAGATGGTTCGCACCCGCACGATCCTCCCGGACTCGCTCGACCAGGGCGCCGCGTGGACGTGTGCCCCCGGCGCGCCCACCATCACGTGCACGCTGCTCCGCGCCGACGGCCAGGGCGCGTACGCGCTGTCCCCCGACACCTCGGCTGGCCTGGTGATGGTGGTGCGCGGCACCGACCAGGTCCCCGCGGTCGCCGACGGCGCACCCCCGCTGTCGCTCGCCGACGTGAACGCCACCGTGAATGTGCCGTTCGGCGGCGTCGTGCCGGCGCTCACGTCGAGCACCACGGTGCCCGTGCAGGCCGCCAGCGGACCATTCGCGCCGCGAATCGTGGTGGGCAAGGTGCTGCGCCCGAGCGCCGAGTCGGGCAACCCGGCCACGCGGGATGGCTACGACCTGCTGGTGCAGAACGTGGGCGCCGGCCCGGCCCGCACGGGTAGCGGTCAGCCGGCCGTCAGTCTCTCGAAAGTCCTCCCGCCATTGCGCGTGAAGGGCATCACGATCTCCGGTGCGGGGTGGTCGTGCAATCGCAGCGACAGGGGCACCTGCCGGCTGCGCCAGCGGATCGACGTGGGCGGTGCGGCGAGCATCATCAAGGTCCGCTGGCCCGCCATACACGACACCTCGAAGATCCAGACCGCCTGGACAATCCGTGGCATCGCGGGCTTTGACGGGGCGCTCACGGCGGCGGATATCCCCCCCGGCGCCCTGCCGGCGCCCGGGACCGTCCCCTTCACGGCGAACCTGCAGCTGAACTTCGTCGACACCGTGGTGAACCTCGACGTGCACGCCACGGCGCCCCAGGGCATCGAGGTGCTGTCAGGCGGCAAGCCGACACCGCTGAAGGCCCGGATCACCAACACGGGCGATGCCTTCGCCCGCGTCTTTGGCGTACGCGTCACCGTGCCGAAGGGCATGCTGGTGTCGATTCCCACGCCCGGCTGGAAGTGCCGGGGAGGAAGCGGGGTGGTCATCTGCCGTGCCGCCACACACCTGAAGCCCAAGGCGTCCGCGTCCTTCGACCTCCTCATCTCGGCGCCGCCGGGGCAGCCGGCTGCCCCGGGCAGG
>CAZIQQ010000131.1:0-4174 GCA_964541555.1 uncultured Bifidobacterium sp.
TACATGATCGGCGTGTGGTTCGCGGGCGTGGGCATCGCCAACGTGTACTGGTTCTCGGGCACGCCGTTCTACGAGTCGCACGAGGCGGGCGCGGCGGCGTTCGGCATGTCGGCCCTGCAGGACCAGGCGAACGCGGGCACCGTGATGATCCTCGCCCACTGCGCGATCACCTTCGGCGCCATCGCCGTGCTGTTCTTCCGGCATGCGTCGGAGCGCGGGCTCGAGCAGCGCCTGATCGAGGCCGGGGTGCCGGAGGATCAGGTGCACCGCGCCACCTTCGACGGGGTGCTGCCGGACCTCGCGGCCCGCACGGGCGTGCCCCTGCGCACACGAACCGGACTCGACTGATGCCCGAGGGGCACACCATCCACCGGGCCGCGCGCGACCAGACCGCCCTGCTGGCTGGCTCGACGGTGCACGCGTCATCGCCCCAGGGTCGTTTCTCGGGCGGCGCCGAGGTGCTCGACGGCCGTGCGCTCTCGCGTATCGACGCGTACGGCAAGCACCTGCTGTACCGGTTCGACGACGACGTGGTGCTGCACGTGCACCTCGGCCTCTTCGGGCGCTTCTTCCTGCACAAGGCTGATCTGCCCGAGCCCCGGGGCGCGATACGCCTGCGCCTCACCGGGCATGGCGGGTCCGTCGACCTGCGGGGGCCCACCGCATGCGAGATCCTCGACGAGGGGGCAGAAGATGCGCTGCTTGCGCGCATCGGCCCCGACCCGCTGCGGCCGGACGCCGATCCCGACGCCGCGTGGGCCCGGATCGGGCGCAGCAGGCGGCCCATCGGGGCACTGCTGATGGACCAGTCGATCATCGCCGGCATCGGCAACGTGTACCGGGCCGAGGTGCTCCACGTGAACGGCATCCACCCCGAGCGCGAGGGGGCGAGCCTCAGCCCGGAGGAGTTCGACGCCCTGTGGACCACCGCGTCGCGGATGCTGCGCGACGGCGTGAAGTCGGGTCGCATCGTCACGGTGACGGCGGAGGACGCCGGCAAGCCCCGCTCGCGCCTGCGCCGGGGCGAGCGCACCTACGTGTACCGGCAGGCGGCGTGCAGGTCGTGCGGGGGCCCGGTGGCCAACTGGGACATGGCCGGGCGCCGGGCTTGGGCCTGCCCCGCCTGCCAGTCCTGAGCAGGACTTCCCTCGCGCCACTGCGAACAACACCTGCGGTAAAGCCCTCGAGTGGAAGGAACCCGGTCCATGGGCACGGATTCAGCGCAGGATATCCGCCAGACCACAAGCGGCATGATGTGGGCTGGAATTCTGGCGATCATCATCGGCATCGTGGCGATCGCCGTACCGGCGGTTGCGTCGGTCAGCATCGCCGTCCTCGTCGGCATCCTGGTCATCGTCCTCGCCGTTGCATGGCTGTTCGCGGCCATTGGCAGCGGGGCGACCACGGGGTGGAAGATCACCGGCGTCATCCTTTCCATCCTGCTACTCATCGGCGGGCTCTGGATCCTCTTCAACCCCATCGAGGCGACCGTCGGGCTCACTGCCGTCATCGCCATCGTGTTCATCGTGATGGGTGTCGTTCGCGTGGTTGCTGCCATCGGTGACCAGGGCGGCGAGGGCCGCTGGGTCATCGCCCTCGGGGGCATCCTGGCGATCATCATCGGCATCCTCATCGCCGCGGACTTCCCGAGCTCGGCTGCCTGGGCCATCGGCCTGCTCGTGGGTATCCAGTTCCTGTTCGACGGCATCGGCCTTGTCATGCTGTCGGCTGCGATGAAGAGCGCCACCCGCCGCTGACCCGGCGTTTCCAGCGGGGCCCCGGCACGCGATATGCGGTTTCCGCAGGTTCGCGAGCCGGGGCCCGTTTTTCTTGCATCTCGTGTGCTGTTCTGCACGCCCCGGCGCCCCGGACAGGTGCTTTCATTGGAGGGGCGCGCGATCAGGCGCGCCATCGCCCCAAATAGATGCGGAGTTACATGGCAGTCACCGTCCAGAGCCCGCCCGTCTCGTCCGCCGAGGCACTCACGCTCCTCGGGGCGTCGTCCGACCGCACGAGCACGGGCCGACGCAACAGGGCACTCATCGCGCTGCTCTGGCGCGTGGGCCTGCGACCGGGTGAGGCGCTTGCACTCGGCGTTTCCGACGTCGACCTCGAGGCCCGGACGGTGATGGTGGCAGACCGGGTGTGCGGCCTCGACGGCCTCGGCGCAGCCGAGGTGGGGCGCTGGCTGGAGCGTCGGGACGAGATGGACCTGGGCGCCGATGGCCCCCTCATCTCCACCCTGCGGGCCAAGCCGCTGAGCCAGGCATACGTGCGTGAGCTCCTCCCGCGTCTCGCCGAGCGCGCGGGGCTCGAGCGCCGCGTGCATGCCATGGGCCTCCGCTACGCCTGCGCGGCCGAGATGGCCGGCGAAGGCATTGCGACCGAGATCATCGAGGCGCAGCTGGGCGTGCGCCCGCAGTCATCCGTGGCGCGCTACCTCCCCATGCCGGATGACGAGGACGTCGTGGCCGCCATGGTCGCGCGCCCGGCTCCGGCGGCCCGCTAGCGTCGTGATGCGGGCGGTCCTCCGGGTCGGCGACCAGGGGGATGCCCGGGTGGCCGAGAAGCTGCTGGCCGCCGACGGCTGGGCCGTGCAACGGGATGGCCCGCTCGACGGTGCGGGCCTCCTCGTGGTTGATGAGTGGACGCCCGAGACCGACCCCCATGTGGTGGCCGCCCATGCGACCGGGGTGCGGGTCACGGTGCTGGCCGAGCTCATCCTCGACCAACTGCGGTCGCCCGTCATCGCCGTCACGGGCACTGCCGGCAAGACATCTGCGTGCAGGGCCCTGGCGCATGTCCTGGAGGGCTGCGGTCGGCCGGTGTCGATATCCAGCACCGCCCGATCTTCCAATGCGTGGCCCGACCGCTCGGTAGGGTTGGATCCCGCCCCGGGAACGGTGACGATCGCCGAGCTCACATCGACGCACCTCTGCCACATGGATGCGGTTCGCGCCGATGTCGGGGTGGTGACCCTGCTCCGTCCCGACCACGTCGACCTCCACGGCGATCTCGACCGGTACTACGCGGCCAAGCGACGGCTGGTCGAGCGCATGCCTGTTTCGTCGTCGGTCGTGCTTCCGCTCGACGACCAGCAGACAACGGACATCCTCGGGCCCATCGCCCGGACCACCTGGGGCTTCGGGGCGACAACAGGTACGACGCCAGATGGCGCATTCGAGGTCGACGGGCACCTCGTGCTCGTCTCGGGGGGCCGCCGCGCGTACCGCGACCTGCCGGCCACCGGCACCGCCCTGCGTGCCGCGATGGCCGCGGCCGCCGCCGCCCTGGCCATCGGCAACGACCCGCAGGTGGTGGCGGCCGCCCTCGACGGACTGCCATCGGTCGCGCATCGGCTTGCTGCACGGCCTGGGCCGGCCGGCGTCACCATCGTCGACGATTCGATGGCAGCCACTCCCCTGAAGGCGGCCGCGGGCATCCGCGAGGCACCAGCCGGCCCGCTCGTGGCGATCGTCGGCGGAAACGACGCCCCGGCGGGGGCACCCGTGCATGCGTCACCAGAGGAGGCCGCCGCCCTGTCAGAGGCCCTCCTCGTGGTGCGCGAACGTGCCGACTGCCTCATCGCCTTTGGGCCGGCTGCCCAGCGGGTGGTTGGGCACGTGCCCGTCGACCAGAAGGTCGGCTCCCTTGCCGATGCGCTCGATGCCGCCCTCGCCCGTTGCCCCCCAGGCGGGACGGTGATGGTCAGCCCGATGTTCCCGCTGACCCCGGACGAGCGGGCCGTTGCGGCTGGGGACCTACCGCCGACCTAGGCACGGCGATACCCGCGTCAGGTCGGTGAGAGCCGGGTGCGCCCGGGCTGGCGCAGACGCAGCATCTGGCCGCCGGACTCCCGGTACTGGCCCACCCAGGCGAGGGGCGGCGAGTACGAGTGCACCGACACCGCCGGGTCGCCCTCCCAGTGCTCCACGCGGTGGATGTAGCCGAACGGACCCTCCTGGGTTTCCCCGGGAACCATCACGTGGCTCGTGTCGTCGGCATGCACGTGCATGTGGTGCTCGCGGATCGCGCCCTCGGCGACGCAGATGCCCACCTCGGAGATCTCGTGGTCGTGGAAACCGGTCTCCTGCCCGGGCAGCCATGAGAGCACCCACACGTCGATGTAGTCGTTCTCGAACACCAGCCGGTAGTCGCGGTAGTCCTCGCACAC
>CAZIQQ010000132.1:0-3986 GCA_964541555.1 uncultured Bifidobacterium sp.
GCATCACCTCGACGCGCAACGGATCGGTCACCTCGGTGCAGGCCATCTACGTGCCTGCCGACGACCTGACCGACCCGGCCCCTGCCGCGTCGTTCGCCCACCTCGACGCCACCACGGTGCTCAACCGCGCCATCGCGGAGAAGGGCATCTACCCGGCCGTGGACCCGCTCGACTCCACCAGCACCGCGCTGGAGCCCAACGTGGTGGGCGAGGAGCACTACGGGGTGGCCACCCGCGTGCAGGAGATCCTGCAGGAGTACAAGGACCTCCAGGACATCATCGCCATCCTCGGCGTGGACGAGCTCACCGACGAGCAGAAGCTCGTGGTGTCGCGCGCCCGTCGCATCGAGCGATTCCTCTCGCAGCCGTTCCACGTGGCCGAGGCGTTCACCGGCACCCCGGGTGCCTACGTGACGCTGCGCGACACCGTGCGCGGCTTCAAGGAGATCATCGACGGCAAGCACGACGACCTTCCCGAGGGCGCCTTCCTGCTGGTGGGCACCATCGAGGACGCGGTCGCCAAGGGCGCCGAGATGGCCAAGGCCGCCGCGTGAGCACGGCCTCGCCCGAGCAGAAGCGCCTCGGGGTGCAGATCCTCACGCCGGAGGGCGTGGTGCACGACGGCGTCGCGGCCATGGTCGTGGCGCCGAGCGTGGGTGGCGAGGTGGGCATCCTGCCCCGCCACGTGCCGTTCATCGCGGCCCTCCAGCCCGGCCGTACCCGCGTGAAGATGCTCGACGAGTCGGAGGTGGTCATGGCCACGTCCGAGGGCTACATCGCCGTCGAGGATGATCGCGTGCTGATCATGGTGGAGCAGGCCGAGCTGGCCGGCGACATCGACCGCGCCCGCGCGGAGCTGGCCGTGAGCGCCGCCCAGGAGGCCATCGCGGCCGCCGGCGACGACGAGGCCGCCCTCACGGCCGCGAAGGCCGCGCTCAAGCGCGCCGAGAACCGTCTCAAGGTGGTCGACAAGGCCGCCTCCTAATCCGGAGGAATCCATTGGCAAGTCCCGTCCGCGTCGTCGTCACCGGAGCCGCAGGCCAGATCGGCTATGCGCTGCTGTTCCGGATCGCCAGCGGCCAGCTGCTGGGCCCCGACACCCCCGTGGAGCTCCGCATGCTGGAGATCCCCCAGGCCCGTGGCGCCCTTGACGGCGTCGGCATGGAGCTCGACGACTGCGCCTTCCCGCTGCTCTCGGGCTACGTGGCCACCGACGACCCCAACGAGGCCTTCGACGGCGCCAACGTGTGCCTGCTGGTGGGTGCCCGCCCGCGCACGAAGGGCATGGAGCGCGGCGACCTGCTCGAGGCCAACGGCGCCATCTTCACGGTGCAGGGCAAGGCCATCAACGACAAGGCTGCTGACGACGTCAGGGTTCTGGTGGTCGGTAACCCGGCCAACACCAACGCGCTCATCGCCATGCACAGCGCGCCCGACGTGCCGAACGACCGCTTCACCGCGATGATGCGCCTCGATCACAACCGGGCCCTCACGCAGGTGGCCCAGAAGACCGGCGTGCAGGTGGCCGAGGTCACCAACATGACCATCTGGGGCAACCACTCCGCCACGCAGTACCCCGACGTGGTGCACGCCAAGGTGTCGGGCAAGAGCGCCTGGGACACCATCTCGGACGAGGCCTGGGTGGCCGACACGTTCATCCCCACCGTCCAGACCCGCGGCGCCGCCATCATCGAGGCGCGCGGCGGCTCGTCGGTGGCCTCGGCGGCCAACGCCGCCATCGACCACATGCGCGACTGGGTGCTGGGCACCCCCGCGGGCGACTGGGTGTCGATGGGCGTGCCCTCCAAGGGCGAGTACGGCACCCCGGAGGGGCTCATCGTGGGCCTTCCGTGCACCTGCTCCGGCGGTGAGTGGAACGTGGTCGAGGGCATCGACCTCGACGAGTTCAGCAAGCCCCGCATCGAGCGCTCGGTGGCC
Source organism: uncultured Bifidobacterium sp. (assembly GCA_964541555.1). Taxonomy (GTDB): domain Bacteria; phylum Actinomycetota; class Thermoleophilia; order Miltoncostaeales; family Miltoncostaeaceae; genus SYFI01. The sequence goes on from CAZIQQ010000132.1 coordinate 1,939, forward strand.
GAGCTCGAGGAGGAGCGTCAGGCTGTAAAGGATCTGGGACTTATCTAGCCCGATCCCCCTGCCCCGACTTCCGGGGCAGTAAAGTCGCAGGTGCGCGAGGGGCCCGAAAGGGCCCCTCGCAGCGTCTGGGGCCGGTGCTTCGTTACGGTTGCCCGGTGCCCGGCGGCATCGGCATACCGGCGGTACTGCGAATCCCCTCGTTCCGCAACGTGTGGATCGGCAGCGTGCTGTCCAACGGCGGCACGTGGTTCCAGGCCGTGGCAGCGGGGTGGCTGGTGCTGCAGATCACCGGCAGCGCCACGATGGTGGGCCTGCTGGCCCTGGCCTATCGCGCGCCGGCGTTCATCCTGTCCACCTGGGGCGGCAAGCTGGCCGATCGCCACGACTGGCGCGTGATCGGCATCACCACGTTCTCGGTCGAGGCCGCCGGCGCCCTGGCCCTGGCGATCCTCGGGTTCACCGGCCATCTGTCGGTAGCCGCGATCTTCGCGGCCACGTTCGTGATGGGTGCGGCCTTCGCCATCGGCCTGCCGTCGGTGCTTGCACTCGTGCCGGCGCTCGTGCCCACCACGCGGCTGCAGGAGGCCGTGGCGCTGAACGCCGCGGGCATCAACGTGGCCCGGGCCGTGGGGCCGATGCTGGGCGGGGTGCTGCTGGCCCTCGTGGGGTCGGGGTGGTGCTTCCTCGTGAACGCGGCGTCATTCATGGCGCTGGTCATCGCGCTCGTCGCCGCACCCCATGTGCAGCAGGGCAGCAAGGTGCCCGAGCGCCTGCGCACGGCCCTCAGGTACGCGGCGTCGGACCACGCGGCCCGCCGGCTGCTCATCGGCATGGCGCTGTTCATGACGTTCGCCGGCCCAATGCAGGAGCTGGCGCCCGTGGTGGCGCGCCGGGTGGGGGGTGGCCCGGTGGCGCTGGGGTTCATCCTCGGGGCGATGGGGGCGGGGGCGCTGGTGGGCGCCTGGGTGCTGCAGGTGCTCTCGCGCCGCGGCCTGCCGCGCCACATGGCCATACCCGTCGCCACGCTGGCATTCGGCGCGGCGCTGCTCGTGGTCGCCGTCTCGCCGGTGCTGTGGCTGACGGTTGCCGGCATGCTGCTGGCGGGATCGTTCTGGATCTGGATCCTCACGCTCACCAACGCGTCGATCCAGCTCTCGTCGCCGTCGAGCATGCTGGGGCGCATGCTCGGCTTCTACCAGCTGTCGGTGATCGTGCCGATCGCGGTGGGATCGGTGGCATTCGGAGCCCTCGCGGGGGCCATGGGGATCGGGTGGAGCCTGACCATCGCGGCCGGCGCCCTGATCGTGTGGGGCGCATGGACCGTCACGCACCCGGTCGAGGAGATCGACCGGGACATCCGCACGATCAGGAGCTGAGGAACCTCGCGATGCGGTCCCAGGACGATGGCGGTGTGGCATCGCCCACCGCGAGGGAGTGGTCGGCGCCCCTGATGGTGAGCAGGGCCACCGGGCGGCCGGCAGACCTCCGGGCGCCCACCAGCGCCCGGGCGTCGGAGTAGGGCACCGTCTCGTCCCGCGTGCCGTGAACCACCAGCACCGGTGCGGCCAGGCGCACCGCATCGCGGCGCGGGTCGCGCGTGAGGGTCTCCCGGGCGGCACGCTCGCCGCCCACCGACACGATTACGCGACGCACGCCGGCCCCGAGGCGCCCCAGCGGGCGTGCGGGCGCGGCCATGGTTGCCACCCGGTCGGCCCGGCCGTCGCGCCCGGCGCGAAGCGCGATGTCGCCGCCCTGGCTGTGGCCGAGGGCGCCGGTGCGCTTCGGGTCGGCCTCTGGGCGCGCCGCCAGCCACTTCACCGCGGCCGTTGCGTCGGCCGTGAGGCCCGGCAGGTCGAGCCACCCCAGCGCGGGCCCCTCCGAACCGCCGATACCGCGCTTGTCGTAGCGCAGGGTCATCACACCGCGACGGGCGAGTTCGCGCGCCCACGACGCGTAGAGCCCGCCGGACGGCCCTCCGACGATCGACCCATTCCGGGTGCCCGGCCCGAAGCCCCCGACGATCACCACCGCCGGATGCACTCCGTCCC
>CAZIQQ010000133.1:0-3891 GCA_964541555.1 uncultured Bifidobacterium sp.
GACCAGATGTCGAACGAGAAGCGCTTCACCCAGCCCAGGAACCTCAGCTCGCCGCCGGCCTTGGCGGTGATGAATGCCTCGCCGTCGCTGGAGATGAAGCGCCCGGAGTCGGTGGCGTTCACCTCGTACTCGGCGCCGCTGGTCACTCCCACGAACGGCCCCACCAGATCGGCCACCAGCATCGACAGGGTGGGGGTCAGCGTGCCGCGCAGGGTCACATCGCCGCCGGTGTCGTACGAGAGGGTCCACGAGATGCCGCTGGGGTCTGATCCGCTGCCCGACAGGCGCTGGCAGAAGCGGCCGGAGTCGAGCCGGCGGGTCTGGCAGCGCACGATCAGCGGGATGCGCTTGGTGCGGGTGGACACCATGGTGGCGCGGCCCGGCGACTTCAGGCGGCCGGCCGCGGTGGCGCCCAGGCGCACGGTGAAGGGGATGGGCCCGAACGCGCCACCACCCACGATTCCCGAAATCGACTTCGAATCGCTGGAATCCAGCCCCTGGCGGCTGAGCACCTTGGCCGTGACGCTCGACTGGAAGGTGGTGGAAAAGCCCACCTTGCCCCAGCTGCCGCGCGACCAGCTCCAGCCGAAGTCGAGCACGGCGTCTGAGATGTCAAAGCTGGTGCCGAGGTCCACGTAGCCCAGCAGGGTTCCGCTGGAGTTCCGGCGCTCGAGCACGCGCAGCGATGCGCCCACGGAGCTCTCGCGCGCGGCAGCAGACTTCTGACCGCCATTCGCGGGCGCGGGCACGTTTCGAAGCGGGGCGAAGCGCCCGGCCAGGAAGGCGTCCTGCAGGCCCATGCGGGTGGCGGTGATCACTGCGCCGCCGGCCACCGGCGTGGTGGTGGCGATGCACAGCGGGCCGATGCCGGGGGTCACGAGCGTGCGGCCGGGCGACAGCTCGGGAAGCCCGCCTGCCGGCGGAACCGGCCCGGAGGGCACACCCGCCAGCGCGTACTCGCCCGTGTAGCGGAAGGTGCCGGCGCGGCCCGGTGCGGGCGCCTGCTCGGTGACCACGCTGCCCGGGGGCACGAACGTGGTGCGCTCGGCCACGAAGGCCAGCGTGCCGCCGGCGCGTCCGGGACCTCCGGTGAAGCGCTCCACCACCAGGGTCTGGCCGCGCAGCCACGAGGGCTTCGTCATTCCCGGCCTGCCGATGTAGGTGTCGGTGCTCACTCCCGACGCCGCGGGCACGCCCGCGGTTCCGCACGTGCTGGGAGCGGGCTGGGCCATCGCGGCCGGGGCCGCGACGAGGGCGGCGAGGGCCGGAAGGGCGATCAGGGCAGTGGCGACTCGGCGGGTCACGGGCGTTCCTCGTGTCGGGGGCTCGGCGCGGGGGAAACCTAGTCGGCCGTGGCGATTACGTTGATCGATCCCCCGGCAGCCGTCAACGACACCGTGCCGAGGGATGCCGTATTCGTCGAGAAGCACCGCAGCCGCAGGTCGTAGGTTCCGGCGGCGAGGGACGTGCTGACCAGCAGCGGAACGACTGCCTGAACGCTCATGCCGCTCGCAACGGGCGGCAGGCCGACGGACGCCGTCGGCGTGATGGGGAACCACACGGATGATCCGTTCGGGACCACTTCCACCCGGCATGTGGCGGTGCCCATGCTCGCGGCGTCGACGGTCGACTTCGACACCTGGACGGTGGCGGTGATCATGAGGCGCATGGTGGTGGGCAGGGTGATGGCGCCGGTCGTGGTGCCGGCGGTGGTGAGCTGGGTGACCACCTGGTAGCTGGTGCCCGCCGTGAGGGGGACGCTGATGCTGGTATCGGCAGCAGCGGAGATGCTCGGCCCCTCCGGGCCTGTGGGGCCCGTGGCGCCCGTTGCCCCCGTGGCGCCCGTTGGGCCGGCGGGGCCCGTGGGGCCTGTGGCGCCCGTTGCCCCGGTCGCGCCGGTTGCCGCCACGCCGCCGGCCGCAGCGGCGTAGGCGGCCAACTGCCCGGCCTTGAAGTCGCGCGCCAGCAGCGAGCCGTCCTTCACCTTCACCGACGTCACCGCGTTCTTCTTGATCTGCTTGTTGCCCACGGAGTTCTTCGGCAGCTGGGTCGCGGCATAGCCGGTGCCGCCGAGGGCCACTGCCAGGGCGATGAGGGAGATCGTGAGGGAGGGGGAGGGGGTGCGCATGGAGCGGGAATCTACGCCAGTCGGCGGTGGAAGGAGGCTACGCCACCACGTGCAGGGGTGGCGGCCCGCCGGGCACAGGTGCCTCGGCCTGAAGCGCGTGGGCGGCCGCGCGCATCTCGCCGGCGGCCTGGTGCATCATCGAGCGCCGCATCAGCTGGTCGCCGCCCGTGGCGGCCTCGAACTCCAGCGTGGCGACCTCGTCGACCAGCTGCATGAGAAGGTCGAAGCGGCGGCCGCGGATGGCGTTGGCGCCGCAGGTGTCGCGCCTGAGCGCGGCGGTCAGCTGGATGTCGTCGCGGCGCATCACCCCGATGCGCAGGCGCTCGGCGAAGGCCTCGGCGGCGGCGATGCCACCGGATCGCCTGGCCTGGTCGAGCGCGTGGTCATCGAGCAGGATCCTCGCGCGCAGCGTGGCCAGGTGCTGGGCCTGAGTGGGTAGGTCGTGCATGCCGCAAGGCTGCACGTGGCCGGTTGCGGTTCGGTTGCGATGTGTTCGGAAACCGTGGGGGAGAGGAAAGGAATCAACGGTCGCCGCACCGGCCGGGGCTCCCCCGAGGCCCCGGCCAGTGCATGTGGCGACCTCGCCGTCTAGCGGCGAGTCAGCCAGCGGCGCACTTCCTTGCGCAGGGCGCGCTGGTCCCAGCCGTTCATGAACGCGGCGTGGATTCCCGCGGCGTCGGCTCCGGAGATCTTGTAGCTGTGCTGCAGGCCGTCGCTGGCCCAGAAGACCTCCTCGGTCAGCTCGGGCAGCGCCACCGGGTGCGTGCTGGGGCAGGTGCTTCCGGTGCGGTAGGCCACGTGCGTCTGCGGCAGCACGGCGCTGGTGAGGGTGGTGCCGTCCCAGCAGTTGGGGAACCTCACCACGCCCACGATGGCCTCATCGGCGTCGCACAGCGGCGGCGACCCCTGCAGGGCGGTGCCCGGGGCGTCGTACTCGCATCGCCAGCCGGCGTTGGCCTGCGCGGTGGTGGCGGTGCGGTCGCCGGCGATCATGGTGAAGCCGGCCGGGAAGGTGCGCACGCGCTGGCCGCGCGGGGCGGAGTAGCGCACGCGCATCTCGTCGGGCTCGAGGGTGATGGGGTTCGTGGGGTCGTCCACGATCATCAGGGAGTCCTGCCAGTAGGCCGACCCATCACGGGTGCGATCGCACGATGTGGAGTCGCGGTTGACGTTGGCGGCCACCAGCGACGCCGGGGTGGAGCTGGCGTTGATGGTGAGCCCGCCGAACAGCTCATGAGCATGGCCGCCGGGGTCCTGGCCCGGGAGCAGGATGGGGTTGATCACCTTGGTGGCGGCCAGGTCGCAGGTGACGGCGAAGCTGCGGCCGCGGCGGGTGCCGGGTGAGAGCCAGCGGTCGACATCTCCACCGCTGCGGTTGGCCCTGTCGTCACCCGGCTGGGGCAGGGCGCCCTGGCGATTCGCGCCGGGCGGCGTCACGGCCGGAGCGGGTCGGTCGGGCTGGATGACGCCGATGACCGGGTTCTGCTGCACGGGCGCCGTGCCGGGCTGCTGGAAGCCGGGCTGAGGCGCAGGGCGCGGGGCCGGCTGGCGGTCCCCGCCGTGGCGGGCCATGGCCGGCGAGGCAACGAGTGCGCCGGCGCCGGCGGTGACAGTCACCAGGATGGCGGCGACCTTCTTGGAATTGATGGGCACGACTGGGCTCCTTGTCGGGTGGTGGGTGGAGCCAACTGGCCGCGTGTAAGCGATCTATGTGGGGTTACTTGCCGAATCGCAATGTTCCGGCAAGCGATTTTGTGAGGTAT
>CAZIQQ010000134.1:0-1501 GCA_964541555.1 uncultured Bifidobacterium sp.
ACCATCGCGGGCGGGGCGTCGTACACCACCACCCGCGCGGTCGCCGTGGGCGTCGTCTGGCCGAACGGCGCGCGGTACATGCAGTTGACCGAGGGCGCCGACTTCACCGGTGTCCCCCCGGTGGCGGTCACGACGTCGGTTCCCTGGACCCTCGCCACGGGGGCATCTGGCCCGCGCACGATCCGCGCCCGGTTCCTCGACGCCGCCGGCGACCCCATGAGCACCCTGGCGGCATCGATCATCCTCGACCAGGAGGGCCCCGGCACCGCTCCGGCCCTGGCCGCGATACCGGCGGTGACCGCCAGCGCGACATCCACCTTCACGTTCACAGGGGATTCCGAGAACACCACCCAGTGCGCGGTCGACTCGGGCACATGGGCACCGTGCACCAGCCCGTTCACCACTGCCGCGCTGCCCGAGGGTGCGCACTCGTTCTCGGTACGCGAGGTCGATGCCGCGGGCAACCCCGGACCGGCTGCCAGCGGGTCATGGACCATCGATGCCACGGCCCCCGCCGCCGTCGCCGTCGGGGGGATCCCCGCCAGCCCGACATCCGCCCAGACGGCCAGCCTCACCCTGACGATCGACGATGGCGCCAGCCTGCGCTGCCGCATCGACGGCGCGGGCGACCCCGCCGCCTGTCCGGCCACGCCTCCCAACCCGATGCCCCCGTCGGGGCAGCCCGTGCCGTACACGCTGGCGCTGTCCGGTCTGGCCGATGGCCCCCATCAGGTGGTGGCGTGGCAGGTGGACGCCGCGGGCAACGCCTCGCCACAGGCGACGATCGTGTGGACCGTCGACACCGTGCCGCCGTCGTCGGCACCGGTGATCTCGGCGCAGCCTCCGGCCACCACCTCGATCCGCGACGCCCTGTTCCAGTTCACCGGCGAGGCCGGGACGACGTCGGCGTGCAGCGTGGACGGCGCCCCGTTCGCCGCGTGCACGTCACCATTCACCCTCCAGGGGCTTGCCGATGGAGTCCACACCTTCCGCGTGCGCAGCGTCGACCAGGCCGGCAACGCGGGGCCGGCATCGACCACGATCAGCTGGACGGTTGACACCACCGTTGCGCCGGGTGGCCCGCGGGTGGCCATCGCCGGAGGAGACGCCTATGCGTCCAGCCCATCCGTGGTGGTCAACCTCAACCCGCCTGCTGGGGCGACCAACGTCGAGCTGTCGAATGCCGCAGACTTCTCGGGCGCTGTGCGCAGCCCGGTGTCGACGGCGGTGGGCTGGACGCTCTCGAGTGGCGCCGCCGGCACGCGAACGGTGTATGTCCGGTTCCTCGATTCGGGCGACGCGGTAGTGCTGAGTGCGTCGGACACGATCGTGTTCGACGCCGACCCGCCCGTGGTCAATGGCCTCGCGATCACGTCGCTCGATGACGGCGGCACGCGGGTGGAGCCCGACGTCACCGATTCCGGCAGTGGCCTGGCCGAGTGGCAGGCAACCGGCGACACCGCCGCACCCGGAAGCCGCCTGCCCGCCTCGCAGGCCTCCG
>CAZIQQ010000134.1:1601-3873 GCA_964541555.1 uncultured Bifidobacterium sp.
GCGAAGTGCGCCAGCGGTACCGGGGCCGCGTGCGCGGTGCGCCTGAGCCTGCTGGTGGATGGCCGCACGGTGTCGACGTCGGAGGGCTCCGTGGGCGACGGCCAGCAGTCCGGTCTGCGGGCCTCGCTGCCACGGTCGGTGCAGGCGACCATCGCGCGCAAGGGGGAGATCACCGCGACCCTGGTGGCGGAGGTCTCGGTGGAGGGCGTGGTATCGCGCACCACGTCGAGCATCACGCTGCGCGCGCCCGCGGCGAGGGGCGTATCACGCGTCGAGACGGCACCCAGCCGCGGCAGGCGCGATTCGGTGACGGTGGCGGCGCGGTGCGAAGGCTCGCCGGTAACCCGCTGCCGTGGCGTGGCTGAACTCCGCATGGCATCGGCTGCCGCGCGCAAGGGCGCGAATGCCGTGACCGTGGTGGGGTCGGCCCCGCTCGTGGGCCCGGGCGGCGCGCGCATCGGTGCCACAGTGCGCCTGAACGCGGCCGGGCGCGCGGTGCTGTCGCGCCTGGGCTCGGTGCCCGCGGTGCTCTCGGTGACGATCAACGGACGCACGGTGCGCGGGCCGCGTGTCGAGGTGGGCACGCTTGCGCCCCGCATCTTCGTCACGCGCCTCATCGACGTGATGAACCGCCACGGGCAGGCGCGCGCCACACTCAACCGCATCCTCGACGACGTGCACGCCGGAACGCTGTCGCCCCAGGCCGGCGCCGCGCGCATCCGCGCGGACATCGTGCCCAGCCGCCGCGCCGCCCTGGCCGCGGTGACCGCGCTGGCGGCGCCACGCGACCTGCAGCGCCTGCGCGGCCTGGCCATTCGTGCCTACGAGCTGTCGATCCGCGCGGGTGAGGCCACCGCGGGCCACCTGGCCGCGGGGGGCATGCCCACCAACGATCCCAACTCGCCCCTCCACGTGGAGGCCACACGGGTGAAGGACGCCCTGCTGTCAGGCCTGGCCCAGCGCGGACGCGCGCTTGGGGTTGACGTGCCGCCTGCGCGCGCCCTGTGGCCGTAGCGGTATGGTGACGGCGTGATCTCCGCCGCGTCCGCATCGAACCTGCGCCGCTGGAACATCGCCCTGGCGATCCTGCACGCGGCGCAGGGCGTGGCGGTGCTCCTGCTGTCCAACGGGTTCACGCTGGGCGTGACGATCCCCTACATGGTAGGGCCGCCCGGCAGCCCCGTGCTGGGCACCGAGCCCGTGTGGCAGGTGCCGCTGGCCACCTTCATCGCCGTCTTCCTGTTCCTGGCGGCCGCCGATCACCTGTTGTGCGCGCTGCCCGGCATCGACCGCTGGTACATCGCCAACCTCGGCCGCGGAACCAATCCACTGCGCTGGTGGGAGTACTCGGTCAGTGCATCACTGATGATCGTGCTCATCGCGCTCATCAGCAGCGTGCAGGAGGTCACGGCCCTCATCGCCATCTTCGGCGCCAACGTCGGAATGATCCTCTTCGGACTGGCCATGGAGCACCGCAACCCGGCCGGCACCGAGAAGGTCGACTGGCGGCCCTTCACCTACGGCTGCATCGTCGGGGCCTTCCCGTGGATCGCCATCGGCATCGTGCTCATCCGGGCGCAGCTTGACGCCGGTGTGCCCGTGGCCATCTGGGCCATCTACATCTCGCTGTTCGTGCTGTTCTTCACCTTCGCGCTGAACATGTGGCTGCACTACGCGCGCAAGGGCCGGTGGGCGAACATCGTCTCGTACGAGAAGACGTACCTGGTGCTGTCGCTGGTGGCGAAGTCGCTGCTGGCCTGGCAGATCTTCGCCGCCGCGCTGGCGGGATGATCGGCTGGCTCACGGCCGGTGACGCCGACCCGGCGTCGTACCGCATGCCGGTGATCGTGGCGGCCGTGTTCGTGCTGGTTCCCTCGGCGATGGTGCCCGTGATGGGGTTCGGCGCCATCGCCACCTCATCGCACGGCCTGGGCTGGCAGCTGATCGCCGGGGCCCTGGCGGCACTGGGCGCAATCGGCACGCTGGCGATAATCGCGGCGGTGCCCGCGGCCGCCATGCGCATGCGGCCCCCGGTGCCCGCGATGCTGGTGGCGGGCGGCACCACGCTGGCCCTTGCCTCGGGCATCCTGCTGGTGCCCGTACTCATGGCCGGGCTGGCTGCCTAGACATACATTGCGGGTGTGACCTCCCGCGTCGCCATCGCCCTCGTCGCACTCGCCGCCACGGCGCCTGGGGCGTGGTCTGCCGACGTCGGGGCCCGGGATGCCACCACGCGCGACAACGTGGAGCGCTCGCGCGGCGCCGGCACCAC
>CAZIQQ010000135.1:0-3852 GCA_964541555.1 uncultured Bifidobacterium sp.
GTCACGAACTCCCTGCGTCTGCGGGGGTTCAAGCCCGCTCGGTAGGCTGTGCCCGTGGCCGATGAATACCTGGGAAGCGGCGGGCGCCTTGAGGGTGGCCCGGCCGATGAGCTGATCAACGCGGGATACCGCTACGAGGCCGCTGCCGGCCCCCGCCTCGCGGATGGCCTCTCCACGTCCGACCTCGCCCACGTCGTGGCACTCACCGAGGCCGGGGCCATCCCTGCAGACCAGGCGAAGGCCCTGCTCGCCGCTCTGCTGGAACTCGACGCCATCCCGGGGGACGAGTTCCCGTGGGACCCTGCGCTGGGCGATGCCTTCAACAGCCGCGAGCACCAGTTGAAGCAGCGCGCCGGCAAGGTTTCCGCGGGCTGGCTCTCGGCCGGCCGCCCACGCCGTGAGGCCCTCCGCGTGGGCCTGCGCCTCGTGGCCCGTGACGCCGCGCGCCACCTGCACGACGCCTGCGTCGACCTGGCCGCGGCACTCACGCGCCTGGCCGATCGCCACGCCACCGACCTGGCCGCCGACTACACCTACCTGCAGCCCGCGCAGCCCACGCGCCTCGGTCATCTCATCCTGGCCTACGCATACCCGGTGCTGCGCGACGCCGATCGCCTGCGCGCCATCCACGCGGAACTCGACCTGTCGGTGGCCGGTGCGGGTGGCAGCGCCGGGTCGCGCTGGCCGCTCGACCGCGCGCGCCTGGCCGAACTGCTCGGGGCGTCCGGCGTCGTTCCGCACGTGAAGGACGCCATGTGGCAGTGGGACCCATACGTGGACCTGCTGGCCGCCGCGGCCACCACGGCCACGCACCAGAGCGAGCTGGCGCAGGACCTTGAGATTCTCGCCAGCCAGGAGTTCGGAATCGCCACGCTGGCCGACGAGCACAGCCGCGCAAGCGCCTTGATGCCCCAGAAGAAGAACCCGTATGCGCTGGCGGTGGTGCGCGCCACCGCGGGCACGGTGGCGGGCGACCTCACGGGAATGCTCGTGGCCCTGCACACGGGATCGGCCCGCACCGACCACTTCCACGTGCTGAACACCGTGGTGCCGCGTGCCATGGACGAGGTGGTGGCCTCCACGCGCCTGATGGCCGCGGTGGTCGACCGCATGACGCTCGACGCCACGCGCGCCGGCGAGGCCGCCCGTCGCGGCTTCATCACCGCCGCCGATCTCAGCGACGTGCTGGCACAGGACGCCGGGCTCGACTACCGCACGGCGCACCACGTGGTGGGGCGTGCCGTGAAGATGCTGGTGGACGCCGGCCTCGACGAGTCGGCGCTCACCCCCGAGGTGCTGGCGGAGGCCGCCAGGGCCAGTGACGGCATCGACCTGGCGGTGGACGACGCACTCATCGCGAAGGCGCTTGACCCCGCTGGCGCGGCCGACACCCGCCTGCAGCAGGGCTCATCGGCCCCAGGTGAGACCGAGGCCATGGTTGCCGGTTGCAACACCGACATCGAGGCCGCCGTGGCGTGGAGCGCTGCGGCGGCGCAGCGGGCGGAGGCGGCCCATGGCGCCCTGCGCGATCGCGCACGGGCGCTGGTGTCGGGCTAGGGAACCGACGCGCCGCCGGCAGGGGCGTGCGACACGCGCACCCTCGCCGCGTACCGGCTGAGCAGGCGGTAGAGCGCGGGCCCGATGATGAGGGCGAAGATGACGTTGCCCACGCCTGCGGCGATGTCGAACCAGGCGCTTGCGATGCATGCGGTGATGAACGCCGCCCACGAGACCTCGGGACCGAAGGTGGCCAGGAACCAAAGGTTCATGGCCCATCCGAACACGAAGCCCCAGGCGCCCGCGATGCAGGCGAGGCCGATGCGGGTGCGCGTGGCGGGGCGCAGCAGCGCACCCGATGCGCCCACGGCGCCCCACAGCAGCATCTGCGCGGGGGTCCACGGTCCCTGGCCGAGGAACGCATTGGAGATGAGGGCGGCAAGGGCACCCACGGCCATCCCGGCCCGGGCCCCCAGCGCGGCTCCCGCCACCAGGCACATGGTGGTGACCGGCTTCACCGAGGGGACGGCGGCGAACAGCACCCGGCCCGCAGCGGTGGCGGCGCCCAGCGTGGCCGTGAGGGCCACCATCTTCGGGCCGCCGGGCCCGCGCTCCCACGCCGCCCAGCCCAGCAGCAGCAGCGCGACCGTGGCCAGGATGACGATGGACGCGGCGCTCATGCGGTGAGCAGCGCCGTGGGCGGCAGGCCGGTGGGAACGGCGTCGCCGTCCACCATCTGCAGCACCTCATCGGCGGCGGCCACGGCGAACGGGCCGTCGTGCGTGGCCACCAGCACGGCGGCCCCATCGGCCGCGCGCTGCCGGATGAGCCGGGCCAGCGATCGCTTGCGCTCGGGGTCCATGCCGCGCGTGGGCTCATCGAGCACCAGCACGCGCGGCGCGGCAACGATGATCGACGCCAGGGCCACGCGTTCGCGCTCACCCACGCTCAGGTCGAGCGGATGCCGCTGGAGCATGCCGTCGAGGTCGAGTGCCCCGGCCGCCTCGCGCACGCGCCGGTCGGCGTCGTCCCCGGTGATCCCCAGCGACCGCAGGGCCACGCCGATCTCGTCGGCCACGGTCTCGGTGAGCAGGTGGCGGCCGGGGTCCTGCGGCAGCAGCCCCAGGCGCGGGAACCGTGCCTCGGGGGGCAGCGCCGAGACGTCGTCGTCCCCCAGCAGCACCCGTCCTGCATCGGGGCAGTGCAGGCCCGCGAGCGCGCGCAGCAGGGTCGTCTTGCCACTGCCGTTGGGGCCCACCAGCGCGGTGACCCGGCCCGGCACCAGGGCCAGCGATGCACCCCGCAGCACGGCACGGTCGCCGTGGGCGGCCATCACCTGCTCCATCCGTGCCGCCGGGGGCGCGGTGGTGCGGCAGGGCTCGGTGACCGGTGGCGGGATCTCCTCGTCGGCTGCCGGGCCCACCTGCCCGCAGCACACGGCCACGATGCGGTCGGCGATGGGCCGCACGCGCTCGGCCCGGTGCTCAGCCACGACCACGGCCGTGCCGCGGTCGGCCAGTCGCCTCAGGGTTGCTGTCAGCGACGCCGCGGCCGCGGCGTCGAGCTGCGACGTGGGTTCGTCGAGCAAGAGCAACCGGGGCTCGCGCGCCAGCACGCCCGCGATGGCAACGCGCTGCCGCTCGCCCGACGACAGGGTGTCGATGCGCCTGTCGCGAAGGTGGGTGGCCTCCGCATCGGCGAGCGCCCGCGTGACCCTGCGCATGATCTCGTCGGCGGGCAGACCGGCGTTGGAGGGGCCGAACGCGACATCGCGCTCCACGGTGCCCATCACCGCCTGCGCCTCGGGGTCCTGGAACACCATGCCCACGGCGCCCCCCAGGTCGGCAGGGGCCAGCCCCAGGGCGTCGCGGCCGGCCACCTCGACCGACCCCGACACACGGCCGCCGTGGAAGTCGGGCACGAGGCCGGCGAGCGCGCGCAGCAGGGTGCTCTTGCCGCCACCGGACGGGCCCTCGAGCACCAGCACCTCTCCCGCGTGCACGTCGATGTCCACGCCGTCCAGCGCCGCGCGCCGGGATTCGCCATACGAGAACGCGAGGCCGCGCACGCGGGCCACCACGTGGCCGTGCGCGATGGGTACTCCATGAGGGTTCCCCGTGGGATCCCCGTGCACCGTCACCTCAGTCCTCGAAGGTCGTGGTGCCAAGGCGGAGGCAGGTCTCCTGGCTCCCGGTCATCGCGCCACCGCACCTTCCCGGGTAATCCCCAGTGGCCGGGCCTCGAGGGCCCCAGCGGCGACGCTCGCGGTCACAGTGGCGGGACCGCGCCGGAATCGCACCGGCTTCCCTCACCACCGCCCATGGCGTTGTGGGCGAACTATAGGGGCGGCAGCAC
>CAZIQQ010000136.1:0-3838 GCA_964541555.1 uncultured Bifidobacterium sp.
CTGAGGAAGTCGGCGATCGCGACCCCCTCCTTGAGGAACTCCGGGTTCGAGCAGTAGCCGATGTCCGACAGCCCGCGCTTGTCGAGCTCGGCGCGCACGCGCTCGCCGGTTCCCACCGGCACGGTGCTCTTCATCACCAGCACGTGGCCGGAGCCCGCGCCGATGGCCTCGATCTCGTCGAGCACCGTCATCACCCGCGACAGGTCGGCGTCGCCCGAATGGGTGGGCGGGGTGTCCACCGCGATGAACACGATGTCCGATGCCTCGAGCATCTCCTTCATGTCGAGAGTGGCGCGAAGGCGGTCGCGGCACTCGTGCATCAGCTGCCTGAGGCCGTCCTCGTGGATGGGGGGCTCGCCGGCGGCAATCAGCTCGACCTTGACCGGGTCGATGTCGCGCAGGGTCACCTGATGACCCAGCGAGGCAAGGCAGGCCCCGGTGACGAGCCCCACGTACCCGGCCCCGATTACCCCGATGCGCGAGCCCATCAGGGGGTGTACGCGTCCTGTTCCATGGGGATCTCCTGCGGCTTCGCGCCCGGGCGCAGGGTCACGCGATCGAGGGGCCTCGCCGACTTGGCGATGGCGTACATGGTCTCGGCCGACAGCGCGTAGTCGAGCGTGTTGGAGATCCAGTAGGTGACGCCGTCCTTCTGCCAGGCAAGCCGCATGAGGTTCTTGCCGTCGTAGAAGGTGGAGTATTCGCGCCCGCCGCTGTTGACCACGCCGGTGCGGCCCTCGAGCAGGGGCGGGTCGGCCCAGTCGAGCACCTGGTAGCCCCAGTAGGTGCCCTGCGGCACGCGGAAGACCATCTTCAGGGCCTGCGGGCCCTCGCCACCGGTGTTCACCCGGTAGGCGCGCACGATCTTCAGCTCCGACCCCGTGGGCACGCGGGTGGGCACCATGATCTTGAGCTTGGTCGCCTTCTGGATGCGCTTGGCCAGCGGCACGAGCGACGTGGTGTCGACCACGTTCGCGGTCGGCTTGGGCTGCGCCTTCTTCTTCTTGGGCGCCACAAGTGCGCCGTCATACGACTCCCCCACCGTCACGCGCACGTCGATGCCATCGGGGGTGTCGGCCTTGGGCAGCGCAGACAGCACGGTGGCCGACCCGAACAGCGTGGCCACGTTCTTGGCGGCCTCGCGCTGGCCCTCGGCGTACGAGACGATGGTCTCGGGCACTCCGAACGACTCGGCGTTGCCCCCCGAGACGGCGTCGTAGCCCTTCTGCCTCAGCTGGTCGGTCGCCGTCTCGGCGTCGAGCAGGCGCCCGTTGCCGTTTCGCACCTGCACCTGCACGTCGTTGGGGCTGACCACCGCGGTGGCGGCGCCCTGCTCGAACTCGGGGTTCAGCCACCTCTCGACCTTGGCGTCGATCTCCGACTGCGGGGCCTCCACGATGGACGCACCGTTACGCATGGTGGGCGTGCCCGAGATCGAGTTACGCGAGATGCGGTCCTTGTCGGTGGTGATGGCCTGCTCCATGATGCCCAGCAGGCGTGGCACCGACCGCACGTTGGTGGTGATGTTGTCGGCGAAGATGCTGGCGTATGCCGGGATCTCCGGCAGGTTGCCGAAGCGGTTGGTCTGCCGCTTGAGCTCCGACAGGAACGCCTGCTGGCGCGCGATGCGGGCGAAGTCGGAATCGGTGTGGCGGTAGCGCACGTAGTCGAGGGCGTCCTTGCCGTTCATGCGCTGGTAGCCCGGCTTGAGGTCGATCTCCTCGTAGTCGTCGATTCCGTCGCCCTCCACGTTCTTGTGGAAGTACTTGCGATCGACGTCCAGGTACACGCCGCCCACCTGGTCGACGAGCTTGACGAAGCCCTCGAAGTCGATGTTCACGAAGTAGTTGATCGGCTGACCCGTGAGCTTCTTGACGGTCTCGATCGTCTTGGCGGGTCCGCCGTTCGAGAACGATGCGTTGATCTTGTCCATGCCCACGCCCGGGATGTCCACGTAGAGATCGCGGGGGAACGACAGCATCGAGATGAAGCCCTTGTCGCCGTCCATGCGCAGCAGGATGAGCGAGTCGGAGCGGCCCGGGTCTCCCGCGCCTTCCTTGCCGGCCCGCTTGTCGGACCCGATGAGCAGGATGTTCACCGGCTCGCCGGGCACGTCGGGGTCGACGGCCTTCTGGGCGTCCTGCACCAGCTTGATGTCGGGGCTGGCCTTCTCGAGCGTGTTGCCAAGCAGCTGGTAGCTGGCCACGGCGAGCCCGGCGCCGGCGCCGACGACCAGGATGGCCACCCACATGAACACCCATGGCCACCTGCGGCGGCGGCGCGGCACGCGGTACCAGCGCGTCGGGCGCTCGGCGTCGTCCGGCGTCACCTGGGCGTCCACCTCGTCGGGCCGCTCGTCGTCGCTCATGCGCGCGCTCCCTCGTCACGAAGGCGCACGATGGACGGAGCCAGCGCCCCCGCCGACGCCGCGAACTCCTCGAGCGCCCGGCGGTAGGCCAGCAGGCTCGGTATGTCCACGTACTCGTCGGGTCCATGGTGCCCGGCACCGCGCGGTCCGAATTCGACCGCAGGCACCCCCACCTCGAGGAACGCCACGGCATCCGATGCGCCGTCGCGGCCCACGCTGGTCGACGACTCATCGTGGCGCGACGCCGTCTCGACCAGCGCGGTCACCAGCGGATGCGAGGGGTCGGTATCGGCAGGCGGCCGTGAGATGGCCACATCCACGGACGCCGCGCCCACGTCGCGCGCCTGGCGCAGGATCTCCTCGGGGTCCTGCCCGGGCAGGTACCTGATGTCCACGTGCATGCAGCAGTGGTCGGGCACCTTGTTCACGGCGTCGCCACCCGCGATGCGACCGAGGTTCACCGACGGGCGCGGGAACAGCGGGGTCGAGGCACGGGTGAATGGCAGCGACTCGAGGCGGCGGTACACCTCGAGGGCGCGAATGATGGCGTTGTCGCCCAGCCACGGGGTCGACCCATGTGCCGACCGCCCCTCCACCAGCACCTCGAGGATCATCACGCCCTTCGCCTGCACGCCCACCTGCATGTCGGTGGGCTCGCCGCAGATCACGAAGTCGGCGCGCAGGCCCTGGTCCACCAGCATCTCGGTGGCGTTGGGCCCCGGCTGCGCACGCTCCTCGTCGGGAACGATCACCAGGTCGACCTGAACGCCCTCAGGGGGCGCCCCGGCCATGTTCGAGGTGGCGATCATCATGGCCGCCAGCGCGGCCTTCATGTCGTAGGCGCCCCGGCCGATGAGCCTGTCGCCGTCGATGCGGGGCTCGAACTGATGCGGGTGCCCCGGCACCACGTCGAGGTGGCCGTTGAGGATGATGCGCACGGGTCCGGAACCGGCGCTCGCGATGAGCACCTCGCGATCCCCGAGGTCACGACGGGTCAGGTCGGCTCCCCGACCCTCCAGCCATCCGGCGACGAAATCCGTCGCCACGGCGAGTCCCGCCGGATCGGAGGTGTCGTGGGCGATGAGCCGTTCGGCGAGACGGACTTCATGCACGTGGATGAGCATAGCCAACGAGCCCGACGCGACCCCGGGGCGGCGTTCCCCTGACCCGATCACGCCTCCCCCGGCCCGGTGACTGTCACCGGGCGCAGGCGGGGACGGTCAGTCGCGCGGTGCCGAAGCCCACCCGGGAGACCGCGGGGCGGCGATACCGTGCGGGAATGCGCCGCGCGCTTTGCAACGGTTTGCTGGTCTTTCTCACGTCGGTGGCCCCGGCGGCGGCCGTATCCGAGCGCAACGTCACCTTCACCGGTGGCGACGGCCGCCAGATGGCGGGGACTGTCACCGTTCCCGACGGGGACGGAGTGCATCCGGCGGTGGTGATCGTCGGGGGCTTCGGGCCGGGCACCCG
>CAZIQQ010000137.1:0-3781 GCA_964541555.1 uncultured Bifidobacterium sp.
TCCTCGTTGTACGCGGGGATGACGATCGAGATGGTCGTCACCTGGCCATCAGGCTTCGGGGCGCGGGGAGTGGGTCCGGGCGCGGAGGTGATCGACGACACGGGGCGATCCTAACCCACGACCTGCCCGGGGCGTCGCCGCGGGGCCGGCGTTGGGTAGTCTCGGAACGATGAAGGCCATCATCCTCGCCGGGGGCATGGGCACCCGCCTGTCCGAAGAGACGGACGTCCGACCCAAGCCCATGGTCGAGATCGGCGGCATGCCGATCCTCTGGCACATCATGAAGCACCTCGGCACGCATGGCGTGACCGACTTCGTCGTGTGTCTCGGCTACAAGGGCCACGTCATCAAGGAGTGGTTCAACGACTACTACCTGCGCACGAGCGACGTCACATTCGACATGTCGGATGGCTCGATGGAGATCCATCGGACCCGCGCTGAGCCATGGAGGGTGACCCTCCTCGAGACAGGGCAGGACACCATGACCGGTGGCCGCATCAAGCGGGCGCTTGATCACCTGCAGGAGACCGAGCCGGTCTTCATGACGTATGGCGACGGGGTGGCGGACGTCGACGTGACCGCACTGCGGGCGTTCCACGATGCCGCGGGCACCCTCGCCACCGTCACTGCCGTGCAGCCCCCGGGCCGGTGGGGGGCGCTCGACGTGCATGGCGACCGGGTGACCCACTTCCGTGAGAAGCCCAAGGGTGATGGCACCTGGACCAACGGCGGGTTCTTCATCCTCGATCCACGGGTGGCCGCGTACATCGACGGCGACCCGACGATCTGGGAGGAGGAGCCGCTCCGCGCGCTGGCGGCCGAGGGGCAACTCTCGTCGTTCCGTCATGAGGGTCACTGGCAGGTGATGGACACCCTCAAGGACAAGATGGACCTGCAGGCGGCCTGGGACAGCGGTGCGCGCCCCTGGGTGACATGGGAATAGACCCGGCCTTCTGGGCCGGTACGCGCGTCCTCATGACGGGCAACACCGGCTTCAAGGGCTCGTGGCTCACGCTGTGGCTGCTCGAGCTGGGTGCCGAGGTGCACGGCCTGGCCCCCGGCCCGCCCACGGATCCATCGCTGTATGAGCTCGCGGGGCTTGCCGGGGATGTACCGCAGGCCCGCATTGACATCCGCGACTACGACGCCGTGGTGGACACGGTGCGATCCGCTCGCCCGGACATCGTCATCCACATGGCCGCCCAGCCCATCGTGCGCGAATCGTTCATCACGCCGAGGGAGACCTACGAGGTCAACGTGATGGGCACCGTGAACATCCTCGATGCCGTGCGCGTGGCGGGCTCTTCGGTGCAGGCGGTCGTCAACGTGACCTCCGACAAGTGCTACGAGAACCGCGAATGGGAGTGGGGCTACCGCGAGGACGAGCCCATGGGGGGCTACGACCCGTACTCCAACTCCAAGGGCTGCAGTGAGTTGGTCACGAGTGCCTTCCGGCAGTCATTCTTCGGCGATGCCGGTGCGGCCCACGTGGCGTCGGTGCGCGCCGGCAACGTCATCGGCGGCGGCGATTGGGCTGCAGACCGCCTCATTCCCGACATCATGCGCGCCACGCTGGCCGGTGAGGCAGTGCCCATCAGGCGCCCCGACGCGATCCGCCCGTGGCAGCACGTGCTCAACCCACTGAGCGGGTACCTCGAGGTTGCGCAGCGGTTGTGCGGCGACCCGTCGACGGCCACGGCCTTCAACTTCGGGCCCGACGACTCGGACACCCGACCGGTTCAGTGGCTGGTCGAGCAGATCGATGCGCGCTGGCCCGACGCGATCGACTGGCAGGTCGACCCGGGCCCCCACCCGCACGAGGCCACGTTCCTCAAGCTCGACTCCAGTCGCGCCAGGGCGCGCCTTGGCTGGACCCCCAATTGGGGCCTCGCCGAGGGGCTCGACGCCATCGTGGAGTGGTACCTCGCCCTGCGCGATGGGGCACCCGTGCGCGACACAACCCTTTCGCAGATCCAGCGTTTCTCGAGCACCTACGACAATCCACACCGGAGCACCGCATGAAGTACGCAGAGGTCGTCGTCGACTGGCTGAAGGGGATGGGCTACACCCACTGCTTCTTCGTTGCGGGCGGCAACTGCATGCATCTGCTCGACGCCGTTCGAAGCCGCATGACCTGCATTCCCGTGGTGCACGAGGTGGCCGGCGGCATCGCCGCCGAGTACTTCAACGAGGCGCAGGACGACAAGAAGGCCTTCGTGGTCATCACCGCGGGCCCGGGCGTCACCAACATCGTCACGGCCATCGGCGGTGCCTACCTGGAGAGCCGCGAGTTGCTCATCCTCGGTGGGCAGGTGAAGAGCAGCGACCTGGCCACGGGAGGTCTTCGCCAGCGGGGCATCCAGGAGATCTGCGGCATCGACATCGTGAAGGACATCTGCAAGACCACCGCCCAGGTGACCGCGCCCATCCCCCGCGCGGACTTCGAGGCTCTGGTCGAGAGCGGCTCCACCGGCAGGCCGGGTCCGGTGTTCATCGAGATGTGCCTTGACGCCCAGGGAGCGCCGGTTGACCCGGCAGCGCTCGAGGGCGGCAGCGCGCCCGTGCTCGACCCGCCGAGCGACCGTCAGGTGTCGGGCGAGCAGGCCGCTCAGGCGATCGCCGAGGCCATCGAGGGCTCTGAGCGCCCCATCGTGCTCATCGGCGGCGGCGTGTCGCGGGAGACCGCAGATGCCGTGCGCCCGGCGCTTCGCGAGATGGGCATCCCGCTCCAGACCACCTGGAACGGCGCCGACCGTCTCGGCGTGGACGAGCCGCTCTACGTGGGTCGGCCTAACACCTGGGGCCAGCGCGGCGCCAACCTGGTCCTCGCCCAATCGGACTGCATCGTGGCGCTGGGTACCCGCCTCGGACTTCAGCAGACCGGCTTCAACTGGCAGGAGTTCGCACCGGTCGGTCGCGTGGTGCAGGTGGACATCGACCCTGCCGAGCTCGACAAGGGGCACCCGGTGGTCGACGTGCCGCTCGTGGCCGACGCCAACGACACCCTGCGGGCGCTCAGCACGCACCGCTTCGGCGACTACTCCGAGTGGCTCGCCTACGCGCGCGATGTTGCGGCGCTTCCCCTTGGCGACCCATCCAATGAGACCGCCCCGGGGTACATCTCGCCGTACTCGTTCGTGGACGACCTCTCGGGGGTATGCACCCCCGACGACGTGATCATCCCGTGCTCGAGCGGGGGTGCCAACAGCGTGATGATGCAGGCGCTGCTGCAGAAGGAGGGCCAGATCGTCATCACCGACAAGGGCCTGGCCAGCATGGGCTACGGCCTGTCGGGTGCCATCGGGGCATCGCTCGCGCTGCCCGACCGCCGTACCGTGCTCGTGGAGGGCGACGGTGGCTTCGCGCAGAACCTGCAGGAACTGGCGACGGTGCGTGTGAACGACCTCAATCTGAAGATCTTCATCTTCGCCAACGAGGGCTACGCCAGCATCCGATCGACCCAGCGCAACTACTTCGACGGGGCGTACCTGGGCTGCGACACCCGCACGGGCCTCGGGTTCCCGGACTGGTTGAACCTCTTCAACGCCTTCGGCATCCCCGGCATGGACCTGTCGGAGGGGTGGACGGGCAACGCCCGGTTCACCGAGTTGTGGGAGTCGGATGAGCCCGCGGCATTCGTGGTGCCGGTGGATCCGGAGCAGACATATCTGCCCAAGATCTCGAGCCGCGTGCGGCCCGACGGTGGCATGGAGTCAAACCCGCTGCACAACATGTCACCCGAACTGGAGCCGGACGTCGCTGCCCGGGTGATGCGCTACCT
>CAZIQQ010000138.1:0-1344 GCA_964541555.1 uncultured Bifidobacterium sp.
AGCTTCTTGTTGAACACCGACGGCACCACGTAGTCGGCGGCCAGGGCGCCCTCTTCCGCCACCACGTTGGCGATGGCGCAGGCGGCGGCCATCACGGCCTGGTCGGTGAGCGCAGATGCGCGGACGTCGAGCAGCCCGCGCCAGATTCCCGGGAACGCCAGGGTGCTGTTCACCTGGTTGGGAAGGTCGGGGCGACCGGTTCCGAACACCGCCACGCCACCGGCATCGGCGGGGTCGAGGTCGGGGTCGGGCATGCCCAGCGCGAACACGATGGGCTCGGCGGCCATGGCTGCGATGTCGTCGGCGCCAAGCGACCCGGGCGCACCCACGCCCACGTACACATCTGCGCCCTTCACCAGGTCGTGCACGGCCTCGTCGGTCTCGGCGGCGCGGACCTCGCTGGCCCCCGCGGCGTCGACGAGGCGGCGGAAGGCGCTGGCCCCCGGGCCCGAGCCGGCCACGCACACGGTGATGTCCTCGATGATGCGGCCGGTCACCTGCAGGCCGTTCAGCACGCCGGCAAGCAGTGCGGCGGCGGTGCCCTCGGCGTCGCCGTGCAGCACGGGAATGTCCAGCACGTCCTTCAGCGCGGCCTCGATCGTGAAGCAGTTTGGGGCGCTGATGTCGGCCAGGTGCACGCCGGCGAACACCGACGAGATCTTGTGGACGGTGTCGGCGATCATCGCGGGGTCGTGCGAGTCGATGGGCAGCGGGAAGGCGTCGACATCGGCGAGCTCGCGCATGAACAGCGACAGGCCCTCCAGCACCGGCAGCGCGGCCAGCGGCCCCAGGTCGTCGCCGCCCACCAGCTTCGACCCATCGCTCACCACCATCACGCTGTTGCCCTTGATGGTGAGATCCCAGGCGCGCTCGGGGTCGTCGTGAATCGCCATGCACACGCGGGCCACGCCCGGCGTGTAGGCCATCGAGAGGTCGTCGCGGCTGCGCACGGGCGCGCGGGTGCGCATGGTGAGCATGCCGCCCTCGTGCGCCCGGAAGATGCCGTTGGTGACGTCGTGCACCTCGATGCCCGTGATGCCGCGCAGGGTGTGCACGATCTTCTCGCACTGGGCCTCGTCGGCCCCGTGGATCACGATGTCGCGCGTGATGGTCTCGCGGGTGGAGCGCACGGTGTCCATGCCGCCCACCTCACCGCCGGCCATCGTGACGGCGGTCATGGCGCTGCTCAGTACGTCTGCGCCCACGGGAAACTCGGCGCGGACGATCACACTGGCGTTGGACGGCATTCGGGCTGCTCCGGGGACTCAGGGCACAGGTCGCGGCAGGTTAGCGGGGAAAACGAGCCGTGGAGGGGGGTTCCGCGTCAGCGGCCCCGGTCCTGCC
>CAZIQQ010000138.1:1444-3747 GCA_964541555.1 uncultured Bifidobacterium sp.
CCGCATCGGACGTGAGCATGACCTGGCACGCCCGGGGGCCGCTCAGTCGTCGTCCCCGGCCAGCAGCTCCTCGCGGGTCACCCCGAAATCCGCGAGTACGTCATCGAGCGAGACGGTGTCTGCCCCCTCGGCCAGCGCCAGTCGTGCCGTACCCAGGGCGATGTCGGCCGCATCGTCGAGCGCCTGCTGCATCTGGTCGTACCGCTCGAGCCCGATGAGCATGGCCGCGGGCTTGTTGTTGCGCAGCACCACGATGTCGCGACCTGCCGCGGCCTGCGACACGAAGTGCGACACCCCACGGGTCCCCATTTCGGTGACCGACACCATGTCGTCCGTGTCCACGCGCGCCATCGTTCTCTCCATGGTCGAATCCTATGGAGAAATATATGACGAAAAGCACACGGAGTGTGCCGGGTCAGTGGCTCAGCCGGGAACCCTCTGCGCCACCAGCGCCTTGAGGTCGGCCTCCGGCCGCGCCCCCAGGTGGCTGATCACCTCGGCAGCCGCCACCGCGCCCATGCGGCCGCAGTCGTGGAGGTTGCGCGAGCGGGTCCAGCCGGCCAGGAATCCGGCGGCGAAGAGGTCTCCGGCTCCGGTGGTGTCGACCACCTGCACGGCGGGCTCGGCGGGAATCACGTGGGTCTCGCCATCGCCCACCACCACCGCGCCGTGCTCGCCACGGGTGCAGGCCGCCACCTTCACCAGCGGCATGACCTCGTTGAAGGCCTTGTCGAGGTCGTCGGTCTCGTACAGCGACGTCAGCTCGTGCTCGTTGGCGAACAGGATGTCCACGTCGTTGTCGACCAGGTCGAGGAAGTCGGCCCGGTGGCGATCGACGCAGAAGGGGTCCGACAGCGACAGCGCCACGGCGCGGCCCTCGTCCTTCGCGATGCGGATGGCCTTGCGCATGGCCTCGCGCGCCCCGGCGGGATCCCACAGGTAGCCCTCCAGGTACAGCACGGCTGAGCTGCGCACCAGGGCCTCGTCGACATCATCGGGGCCCAGCTCCACCGATGCACCCAGGTGCGTGCACATGGTGCGGTGGGCGTCGGGGGTCACCATCACCAGGCAGGCGGCGGTGTCGGGGCCGTCGGTGGCCGGTGGGGTGTCGAAGCGCACGCCGGCGGCGCGGATGTCGTGCGTGAACACCTGCCCCAGCTGGTCGTCCTTCACCCGGCCCACAAACGCCGTGCGCACGCCCAGCATCGACGCGCCCACCACCGTGTTGGCGGCAGAGCCACCCGAGCACTCCACGCCCGGACCCAGCACCCCGTAGAGATCCTGAGCTTCCACCGCGCCGATCAGCGTCATCCCACCCTTGTTCACGGGAAGGCCGTCGATCACGGAGTCATCGACGTGGCTGAGGACGTCGACGATTGCGTTGCCGAGGGCGAGGATGTCGATCGAGGGCGGGGCGGGTGGGGTCATGCGGGCTCCTGGGTAGTGGTTGGGGACGATTCTGGCCGCCGGGAGTAGGGCGCTCGGGAGACCCTATCCTCGGGGGTATGTCCGGCGTCCTGTCGTGTGCCCGCGCACACCATGAGTAGATCGTCCGTGCCCACCGAACTCAAGGCGCTTGCATGGCCATCCGTCGTGACCCTGGCGGTGCTGCCGGTCATCACCCTCGCACTGGTGGCGTGGGGCCCTGATCCCTCACGGCCATCCATCTCGGCCACGATCGACAAGGGGTTCCTCCGGTACGCGCTGATTGAACCAACCGATCGGGCCGTGGTCCTGAGTTGGTTCGCCGTGGCGGTACTGGCCGCAGTGGTCGGGCTGCTGGTTCGGGATTGGCCTGAGGCCCGGCAGGCGATGACTGAGCGGGTGCTCGTTGCGCTAGCCGTTGTCGGCGGCGCGACCATCGTCGTCGGCCTTGCCATCGAATCAGACGTCACGCTCAGCGCCCCACGATGGTCGGTGACAACACTTGCGCTCGGAGCACTATCGGCAGGCGTGGTCCTGTGGTTGGCAGTGACGCGCTCGCTTCGCTGGCAGGGGCTGACCATCCTCGCGGTGCTTATCCCCGGCACCTTTTACGCCACCCGGCTCATTCAGCTTCCCGGCAAGCTCGTGGACTCCGTCAACGCCGGCTACACGTTTGGCGAGATCATGGCCCCCGGCTTCGGTCACTTCCCACTCGCGGGCTTCTTCTCGCAGTACGAGCATCTCCTGGGCTATCCCATCGCCCCCTTCATTGCCCTGAGCCCCGGGAACGCGACGACGATCGCCACATGGTGGATCGTCCTGCTGCAGGCCACCACCCTCGTGGTCGCCGGAGCCGTGGCCGCGATGGCATCGGGTCG
>CAZIQQ010000139.1:0-3594 GCA_964541555.1 uncultured Bifidobacterium sp.
TCGAGCACGGCCAGGGTATTGGTGACCGTGGAGGCCGCGGTGAAGGTGATGACGTCGGCGCAGAGCGCGGCCTCAATGGTGTCGGCAGCAGGCGACTCGGCCAGCGTCTCGTACACCGCCACGTCGTCCACGTGGGCGCCCCGACCGCGCAGCCCATCGGCCACCACCGGGCGTGCGTCGCGCGCGCGGGCGATCAGCACGCGCCGGCCGTCCATGGGCGTGGCCTGCAGGGCATCGAGCACGCCCTCGCCCACGAAGCGCTCGGGCACGATGTCGGCGCGGATGCCGTGGGCCGCCAGCGCCGCGGCCGTCCCCGGGCCCACGGCCACCACCACCTGCCCGGGGTGCAGCGACCGGGCGTCCATGCCACGGGCCGCCATCAGTGCCGCCAGGGCGTCCACGCCGTTCGCGCTGGTGAGCACGATGACGTCGTAGTCGGCGATGGCGTCCATCGCCGACTCGATCTCCGTGGACGCCGCGATGGGCTGGATGCGGATGACCGGCATCTCGATGACCGTCGCGCCCAGGGCCTCCAGAGCACCCCGCAGGTCGCTGGCCTGCGCGCGTGCGCGGGTGACCACGATCGAGCGGCCCGCCAGGGGTCCACGGCCGGCGGCGACCAACCCGGGCTCGCGCGACACCACGTCGCCGAACACGAGGATCGCCGGGTTGCCGAGCCCCTGCTCCTCCACGCGGTCCGGCAGCGTGCCCAGAGTGGCCACCACGGACCGCTGGCGGGGGGTCGTTCCCCACTGGATCGCCGCGGCGGGCTGGTCGGCGGGACGGCCGGCCGCGATGAGCCGCTCGGAGATCGCCCGCAGGCGCCCCATGCCCATCAGCACGATGAGCGTGTGCGGCAGCTTCGCCAGCAGGTCCCAGTCGTTCTGCTGGGCGTCCTTCGCCGGGTCCTCGTGACCGGTGACCACGGTGAACGCCGTGGCCATGGCGCGGTATGTGACCGGGATGCCCGCGGCCGACGGCGCCCCGATGGCCGACGTGATGCCCGGCACCACCAGCACGCGCACGCCGGCGCGCACCAGCGCCTCGGCCTCCTCCGCCCCCCGGCCGAACACGAAGGGATCGCCGCCCTTGAGGCGGGCCACCACCCTGCCCTGCTGCCCCAGGCGCACCAGCAGGGCGGTGGTCTCGTCCTGCGTCATGGCCACCTGGCCCGGCGCCTTGCCCACGTCGATCAGCTCGGCGTCGGCACGCACCAGGTGCATGAGGGCCTCGGTGCCCAGGCGGTCGTACAGCACCACGTCGGCGCGCATGAGGGCCTCCCGGCCCCGCACGGTGATGAGGCCGGGGTCGCCGGGCCCCGCCCCGATCAGGTAGACGATGCCGCCGTCCATCACGCGCCCACCTGCTGGGCGGCGCGCGCGCCGAGGCCGGCGGGGTCGTCCACCGGGCCGTCGACATCGGCGAACAGCCCGCTGCCATCCCACCAGGCGCGCATTCGCAGGGTGTCGCCATCCAACTGGCACAGGGCCCCGGCGGGAACGCTGCACCCACCGCCCAGGCGCGCCAGGAACGCGCGCTCGGCAGCCAGGCACGCGCGAGAGGCGGGGTCGTCGAGCGCGGCGCATGCCTCGCGCACGGCGTCGTCGCCGTCACGGCCCTCGATGGCCACGATGCCCTGCCCGGCGGCGGGCAGGCACAGGTCGAGCGGCAGGGCCACGGCGTCGTCGCGGGCGATGCCCAGGCGCCGCAGGCCCGCGGCCGCCAGCACCAGGGCGTCGACATCTCCGGCATCCAGCTTCGCGAGCCGCGTGTCGACGTTGCCGCGCACCTCCACCACCTGCAGGTCGGGGCGCGCCGCCAGCACCTGCGCGCGGCGGCGCGGGCTGGTGGTTCCGATGCGGGCACCGGCGGGGAGGGCGTCGAGGCCGCCTGGGGACCCCACCAGCACGTCGCCCGGGTGCTCGCGGGCCGGGGTGGCGATGACGGCCAGGCCCGGCGGGAGGTCGCCGGGAAGGTCCTTGGCCGAGTGCACGGCGATGTCGGCGCGGCCGTCCAGCAGGGCCTCCTCGAGCTCCTTCACGAACATGCCCTTCACGTCCATTCCCGGCTGGGCCTTTGACCCCGCCAGGCTCCAGCGGTCGCCCGTGGTGGTCATCTCGAGCAGCGGCGCCTCGTGCCCGGCGTGCTCCAGCGCGCCTGCCACGGCACGCGACTGGGCAAGCGCAAGGGCCGACCTGCGCGTGGCCACCGTGACGCGCATGCGTATGCCCTAGCCGTCGGCGCCGGGGTGCGCCACCACGCCCCGGGGGCTGGGCGCCACGGGCTCACCCGGGCCGCGGTCCGGGATGTCCAGGCCGAACAGGTGACGCAGCGATTCGACATGCCGCATGCCGTCGATGCTGGTGGCGGCCTCGCGCGCGCGCACGGTGGGCTCGTGGAGCAGCTTGTTGAGGATGGAGCGGGTCACCTGGTCGATGCGCTCGAGTTCCTCGTCGGTGATCTCGCCGCCGGCTGCCGACACCCGGGCGATCTCGCCCTGCCGGATTGCCTCGGCCATCTCGCGCAGCGACGTGATGACCGGCGTCACGGCCAGGCCGGTGCGCCAGGCGGCGTAGCGCTCGACCTCCTCGCCCACGATGACCTCGGCGCGGCGCGCGTGCTCCTCGCGCTCGTCGCGGTGCTGGGCCACGACCCGCTCGAGGTCGTCGATGTCGAACAGCACCACGCCGTGCACGCCCGACGCAGCTGGCTCGACGTCGCGCGGAACGGCGATGTCGATGAGCACCATGGGCCGGGTGGGGCGGTCGTCGAGGGCCACGGTGACCTGCTCGGCCGATATGACCGGGTGCGGGGCGTCGGTGGAGCACACCACCACGTCGGCCTTGCCGAGTTCCTCGCCGAGGCAGTCGAAGCCCAGGCCCATGCCGCCCAGTCGCTCGGCGATCTCCCGCGCGGTGCCGACGGTGCGGTTGATGACCACCAGCTCACCGAGGCCGCGCTCCATCAGGGCCCTGGCAGTGGCCTCGGCCATGCGCCCGCCGCCCACCACCAGGCCGCGGCGGCCGCCCAGGTCGGGGATGGCCTCGCGCGCAAGGTCGGCGGCCACGGTGGACACCGACACCGGGCGCACGGCCACGCGGGTCTCGGTGCGCACGCGCTTGCCGGTCTCGAGCGCCTGCCGGAACAGCCGGTCGCTGATGACGCCCGTGCAGTCCTCCTCGGCGCAGCGCTCCCAGGCGTGTCGCACCTGGCCCTGGATCTCGCTCTCGCCCACCACCATCGAGTCGAGGCTGGATGTCACGCGCAGCAGGTGGGCCACCGCGCGGTCATCCAGGTGCGCGTAACGCACGCAGTCGAACTCGCTGCGGGTCATGCCCGTGCTGTGCTCCACCAGCGCGTCGCAGATGGCGTCCTCGGCCGCGCCGGAGTCGAGCGCGTGCACGTATACCTCGGTGCGGTTGCAGGTGGACAGCACCACGGCCTCGGCGATGTCCGGGTGGCGCACCAGGGCACGCGCCAGGGTGCGCGAGGCGGTCTCGGTGAGCGCGAGCTTCTCGCGCTGCTCCACGGGCGCGGTCTTGTGCGAGATGCCGACGGCGACCAGGTGGGGCATCACGCGGCCTCCGCGGTGGC
>CAZIQQ010000140.1:0-1750 GCA_964541555.1 uncultured Bifidobacterium sp.
CCATGCCGAACCGACTCGCCGACGAGGCCTCGCTCTACCTGAGGCAGCACGCCGACAACCCCGTCGACTGGTGGCCGTGGTGCGACGAGGCCTTCGCCGACGCCCGCGAGCGCGACGTGCCGGTTCTGCTGTCGGTGGGGTACTCGTCGTGCCACTGGTGCCACGTGATGGCGCATGAGTCGTTCGAGGACCCCTCGACCGCCGGGATGATGAACGGCGACTTCACGCCGGTGAAGGTGGACCGCGAGGAGCGCCCCGACGTCGACGCCCTGTACATGCAGGCGACGCTCGCCATGACCGGGCAGGGCGGCTGGCCGATGACCGTCTTCCTCACCCCGGCAGGCGAGCCCTTCTATGCCGGCACCTACTTCCCGCCCGAGCCGCGCCACGGCATGGCGTCGTTCATCCAGGTGATGGAGGGGGTCACCGAGGCCTGGCGCGAGCGGCGCGACCAGGTGATGCGCCAGGCCGAGGCCCTCACGCGGGGCATGCGCGAGCAGTCGGCGATCGCCGTGCCCCCCTCCCCGCCGCCCGGCGACGTGGTCGCGGGGGCGGTCGGGCGCCTCGGCGAGCTGTACGACGACGGCAACGGGGGCTTCGGCGGGGCGCCCAAGTTCCCGCCGTCGGTGACCATCGACCTGCTGCTGCGTCGGCACTGGGCAGGGCGCGACGGCGGGCGGGCGCTGGCCATGGCCGCGGGCACGCTGGACGCCATGGCGGCCGGTGGGGTGTTCGACCAGGTGGGTGGCGGCTTCCACCGCTACTCGGTGGACGACATCTGGCTGGTGCCGCACTTCGAGAAGATGCTGTACGACAACGCCCTGCTGCTTCGCGACTACGCCCTTGCGCTGAGGCTGACGGGCGACGACCGGCACGGCGTGGTGGCCCAGCGCATCGCCGGGTACCTGCTGCGCGAGATGCGCGTGGACGGCGGCGCATTCGCCGCCGCTCAGGACGCCGACTCGCCGGGTGGCGAGGGCGCGTTCTTCACATGGACTCCCGACGAGGTCCGTCAGGTGCTCGACCCGGCAGCGGCAGACGCCGTGATCGCGCGATTCGGCCTGACGGACCGGGGCAACTTCGAGGGCCGGAACATCCTGCGCGTGGTGGGACCCGACTCGCCGCTGGTGGGGCCGGCGCTGGACGCCCTGTACGGGGCCCGGTCGTCGCGACCGGCCCCCGCGCGCGACGACAAGGTCATCGCCTCGTGGAACGGGTTGGCAATCGGCGCCCTGGCAGAGGCCGGCATGGGAATGCGCAGGCCCGACTGGGTGGCGGCGGCGGGCGAGGCCGCGCGCTTCGTGCTGGACGAGATGATCGTGGGAGGGCGCCTGATGCGGGTGCACGCCGACGGGCGCGCCCGCCACCTGGCGACGCTCGACGACCACGCCGACCTTGCCGACGGGCTGCTTGCGCTCTACGCGGCCGACTTCGACCCCGCATGGGTGGAGGCCGCGCGCTCGCTGGCAGACGCCATGCTCGAGCTGTTCGCCGACGGGGCAGGCGCGGGCTTCTTCATGTCGGGATCCGACGCGCCGGCCCTGGTGGCGCGCACGCGCGACCTCGAGGATCACCCATCCCCCGCCGGCAACTCGCAGGCCGCGTGGGTGCTGGCCCGGCTGCATCTGCTCACGGGCGACGCCCGCCTCGCCGACGCGGCGCAGGGTGCCGTGGCCGTGGTGGCCGAGCAGGCCGGGCGCTGGCCCCAGGCGTTCTCGCGCGCCCTCGCCACCATCGACCTGCTCTCGTC
>CAZIQQ010000140.1:1850-3575 GCA_964541555.1 uncultured Bifidobacterium sp.
CGCGGGATGACCGCCTATCCTCCCGCGCATGGCTGACCTCGACGAAATCCGCACGATGATCGAACAGGCACTTCCCGGCTCGACGGTGGAGGTGCAGGACCACGGCGGCGGGGATCACCTGTCGGCCGTGGTCGTGGCCCCGCAGTTCGAGGGCATGAGCCGCATCGACCAGCACAAGGCCGTGTACGCCGCCGTCCAGGCCCGCATCGACGACGGCCAGATACACGCACTCGCCCTCAAGACCCGCACCCCGGAGGCCCCATGAGCGACGTCAGCACGATGACCGAGGAGCAGATCCTCGAGGCGATCAAGTCCGAGGTCGCGGCCAACCGCGTGTTCCTCTACATGAAGGGCACGCCCGACGCGCCGGCATGCGGCTTCTCGATGCGCGTGGTGCAGATCCTCGAGCTGGTCGGCGTGGAGTACGGCTCCCGCAACATCCTCGAGGACCCCCGCGTGCGCATGGTGCTGTCGCAGTGGTCGGACTGGCCCACCATCCCGCAGCTGTTCGTGGACGGCAAGCTGGTGGGCGGCTGCGACATCGTCACCGAGCTGTACCAGGACGGCGAGCTCCAGCAGATGCTGCCCTCCTCATGACCAGCCATCCGCTCGAGTTCTCGGAGGACCTCCAGGACACATCGCCCGCCACGCGCATCGGCCTGTCCGGCGCGGGAGTCACGCGATCGGCGAAGGCGATCCGCCTGGCCTTCGGGGGCGGCGAGCACTACATGGACGCCACCGTCGAGTGCGTGGTGGACCTCGACCCCGACCAGAAGGGCGTGCACATGTCGCGCTTCGAGGAGGAGGTCAACGAGGCCATCGACACGGTGCTCATCGGCGAGGCCGTGGCCATCGAGGCGCTGGCCGAGCACATCGCCCAGCGCGTGGTGGAGCGCCAGGGGGCCGTGCGGGGAATGGCGACCATCCGCGCGCGCTACCCGGTGGAGAAGCGCACGCCGGTCACCGACGTGGCCACCCAGGAGATGTACGGACTCATCGGCATGGCGGCCGCGCGAGTGGGATCGAGCCGGCGCGCCGTGGGCGTGTCGGCCCAGGGGATGAACGCCTGCCCGTGCGCACAGGGCC
Source organism: uncultured Bifidobacterium sp. (assembly GCA_964541555.1). GTDB lineage: Bacteria > Actinomycetota > Thermoleophilia > Miltoncostaeales > Miltoncostaeaceae > SYFI01. Next base: position 2,937 of record CAZIQQ010000140.1, read on the forward strand.
TGGTGCGCGAGCAGGCCGAGGCCGCCCTCGCCGCCGATGGCTTCAGCCCCGACGAGATCGCGCGCATCGTTGCGCGCGTGCCGATCGCCACCCACAACCAGCGCGCCCGCGGCACCCTGATCGTGGGCACACCCGACGGCGCCGACGTGCCGGCCGATGCCCTCATCGAGATCGTCGAGGACGGCATGTCGTCGGAGATCTACGAGCTGCTCAAGCGCCCCGACGAGCTCTACGTCGTGGACAAGGCCCACCGGCGTCCCCGCTTCGTCGAGGACTCCGTGCGCGAGATGATCGCCGGCGTCATCGCCCGGTTCCCCGACCTGCCCGACACGTCCTTCGTCTCGGCCCACCAGGAGAACTACGAGACCATCCACACCCACGACGTCGAGGCCGTCCGCCACGGCCTCCTCGGCGAGATGCGCGCGGAGGTCGCAGGCGGCGCCCACGCCCACCGCCACCTGACCCTGCCGGAATGGCTCGACGGCCCCACCTGAGCCGCACCTCGTAGCGACCGGTGGGCCCGGGGGTCATCACTACCCCCGCCGAAAAAGCGCGAGAGGCGGGAGGCCCGTCGTATCGGGGTGGCGGCGATCGCAGCCGGGGATGATGCATTTGCGGCCCCCGCAAATGCCGATCCCG
>CAZIQQ010000141.1:0-3534 GCA_964541555.1 uncultured Bifidobacterium sp.
TCATCGACGTCGCCACTCCCCGGCGCCCGGAGGCCTGGTCGCCCTACCTGGCCGCGGCCTGAGCCGGGGCCAGGTAGGGGCCACGGGCTAGGGCAGGCGCACCGCGAACGACACGCCGGTGCGATTCGCGCCGTTCTGAAGGGGCTGGCCGATGGCCATCATCGACACCCGGACGGCAACGCCGGTGGTCGGGGCACCCGGCAGGTACTTCTGCACGCACCCCTTGATGTCGGCCGTGAAGCTCACCGTGCGTGGGGTCGTGGCCGGGGCATCGGTGGGCGTGTCATCCACCAGCGGCGCGATGATCGGCCAGAGGTCCTGCGGGTCGGATGACGCCGGGCGCCGGGTGAGGCCGCTCACGGGCGTGAGAGCGCACCCGGCCTCGGTGTTCGGCCGCTGCTCCTGACCACCCCCGGCGAGGGGCCGAACCGAGTCGACCGTGAGGCCGTAGCCCAGGCCACCCATGGTGTAGAAGGCCTCGGCCTCGCCGGGAAGCCCCCGTCGCTGCGGGGGCACCACAGTGAGCCCGATCGTGCCGGCGGAGCCCAGGTCAAAGCCGCTGGCATCGCTGGTGCCGGGTCCCGTCTCGGGGTAGGGGTAGCTCAGGGCCTGGGTGGACCCGTTGGCGGTGATCCGTTCGATGGCCGGCGTGGTCACGAAGTAGGGGCTGATGCCGATGGGCTTGGTGCTCACCGGCCCGCCCGGTGACGTGCGGTAGTTGAGGTCGATGACCGTGTCGGCGTTCACCTGCTCGAGCGTGGCGCTGGAGTTCGGCCGGGTGAAGGCCGTCCAGATGCTGCTGGGCGTGCCGCCCCCGGTCTGTGGGGACTTCATGAACCCGAACGCGGGGTAGTTCGCCGGCTGGGCCTGGCAGGGCTGCCGCTGCGCCGCGCAGGTCGAGCCCGTGAAGACGCTCCAGTTGGTCGCCCCGAACTCCGGCACCGACGGAAGGATCTGCGGGTACTCGCTGAAGCCCGAGATGGTCGCCTGGGACGTGCCGGGAGCGCACCATGGCGCCGCCGTGCCGCACTGCACCCACACGGCGTCGAGCGCCGGGCTGGGGTCCTGCCCGGTGATGTCGCGGCCCTGGTAGTAGAAGGCCAGTGTCAGGCCCACCGGGCGCGTGACGCTGGTGCTGCCGAGGAAGGCGTTGATCGAGTTGAGGGTCGCACCGGTGCTGACGTTGAGCGTGTCGGCGATACCGGGCCGCACGTCGCTGTAGGTCAGCAGCCTCGCCGTGGTCTGCACCGACACGGCGTCGGTGAAGTCGATGGTCAGGTTGCCGTTGTCATCCGCGTCAACGGAGTTGGGCAGGCCGTCGCGGTCGCAGTCGCCGCCCACGGCGCCGCCGCAGGGGCTGCTGGGGTTGCCGCCCTGTCCGTTCCCTCCCCCCTGCTGGGCCTCCCGCGACATCTCCTTCGACGATGCCGCCGACCTCACCAGGCCCAGCTTGCCCGCGCCGATGGGCTTGCCGGTCTTCGCGATGACCCTGACCGAACCCGCGGTGGAGTACGCAGATGCCGGCAGGCCCGATGCGAGGTTGAAGCCGCTCTTGCGGGTGATGGCGCCTATCGCCGAGGTGCGCGTGGTGGTGCGCACGTAACCGGTGGCCTTCCGGCGCGCCAGCACGATGGGCCCGCTGTACTTGCCCGACTGCGTGAGCAGGTGCAGCGTGGCGGTGCGCGCGCGGGAGTTCGGCACGACGAGCCGGAACTTCCCGCCCGCCCGCACCTTCGCGGTGGATGCCGTGCCATCGAGGCCGATGGCCACCACGGACATCCCGGTTCCGCCCTTGACGCTGCCGGTGATCGTGGCGCCCTGCGCCGCCGTGGGAATCGCGACCGCCGCGGCGAGGGCTGCTGCGGTCAGTGAAAGGGTCTTCATGAGGGGCTCCTCACTGGGGTTCCTTGGTGAAACGACACTCCCCACTGCTCCGGCTGTCAAGGGCCGCGCCCACGGGGTTTCGCGCTCGGTGCGGCTAGGCTCCCGCCTCCAATCTCCCCTGGAGGATCCCCATGCCCCGCTCCGCCGTGCGCATCGTCGCGTCAGGCCTCGCCACCCTTGCCGTCGCCGGAACGGCGGCCGCGCAGACGGGCCCGGCACCTGCCACGGCCCAGGGTCCGTGGGGTCCGGCGGCGGACGTGTCGCGGTCGGGCTCACCATCCGACGACCCGCGTCTCGCCGCCGCCCCCACTGGCGCGGTGAGCTACGTGTGGGAGGGCTGGACCGGCGGAACGTGGCAGATCCGCCTGCGCACCCGCGGCCCCCGCGGTGGTTTCACCCCGCCCGTCACGCTGTCGGGGGCGGGCGCGGATCACGAGGACCCTCGCATCGCCATCGGCACCGACGGGCTCACCGCGGTCGTGTGGAAGAACATGCGCCGCTGGAACCGCACCCTTCAGGTGCGCGTGCGCCAACCGGGTGCCGCACGCTTCGGCGCGACCCGCACGATCTCGGGCGCGGCATCCGATGCCACAGAGGACCGCGTGGCGGTGCTGCCCGACGGGTCGGTACTCGTGGTGTGGGCGCAGGGTCGAGCGGGAAGCCGCGTGATCCAGTCGCGCGTGCTCCCGAGGGGGGCGAAGCGCTTCGGCCCCACTGTCAACGTGTCCCGCGCCGCGGTGGCGGAGTCCGAGGCCGAGGGCGACCCGTCCATCGCCGTCGCGGCTGACGGCACGGCGACCATCGCCTGGGAGGAGGCGGTGTCGGCGCAGTCGTTCGTGATCCGGGTGCGTTCGCGCTCGGCCGACGGCCGCTGGGGTTCCATCCGTACGCTCTCGCGCCCGGGCGCGCAGTCGAACGACGTCAAGGCCGCCGCATCGGCGACCGGCGAGGTGACCGTGGTCTGGGCACGCGAGGTGGACGCCTCATCGGCCAGCGGGGGGTCGGCGGGCGTGATCCAGGCGCGCGTGCGCCCGGCCGGCTCGGCATCGTGGGGCCCCATCACCAACCTCTCGCGACGCGGCACGCACGCCAGCGACCCGCAGGTGGCCATCGCCCCCGACGGCACGGTGACCACCGTGTGGGAGTGGGCCTCTGATTCCGCGGCGGCCAGGAAGGTGACGCAGTCGCGCACGCGACCGGCGGGCGGCGCGTGGGGGCCGGTGCAGGTTCTGTCCCAGCGGGGCAAGGACGTCGACGACCCGGTGCTGGTGGTGGCGTCTGACGGCACTGCCACGGCGGCATGGAAGCGCTCGTACGGCCGCGCAGGGGTGCGCGTGCAGGCCCGCACCCGCCCGGCGGGATCGACGGCGTGGAATGCCGGCGTGTGGCTGTCGAACGCCCGCGGCGAGGCCGATGAGCCCCGGCTCACGGTGGCACCGGACGGCGTGGTGACCGCCGTGTGGAAGCTGTCGAGCCCGCTGCGCGTGGTGCCCGACCAGAACTTCTACCTCCAGACCGCCTTCACCCGCGTGCCCTAGGCGCGCAGCGCCCGCAGGGCGTTGAGGATGACGATGACGTCGATGCCCTCCTGAAGCAGGGCGCCGGCGACCGGGGGCAGGAAGCCGAAGGCGGCGAAGCCCATGGCCACGA
>CAZIQQ010000142.1:0-3399 GCA_964541555.1 uncultured Bifidobacterium sp.
ACCGAGCAGGTCGTCGAGACCAACAAGGACGGCCAGAAGGTCCAGACCGAGCGGCGCACCCTGCCGGGCTACGTTCTCGTGAACATGGACATGGGCGACGACGACGCCTGGTCGCTCATCAAGGAGACCCCCGGGGTCACCGGCTTCGTGGGCGCCACGAAGAACGACGACCACCGCCCGCCGCCGCTCACGCGCTCCGAGGTCGACCGCCTCCTGCACACCCAGACCGAGACGCGCGTCAAGGTGCGCGCCGAGTTCACGGTGGGCGAGAGCATCAAGGTCATCTCGGGTCCGCTGTCCGACTTCACCGGCGAGATCGCGGAGATCAACGCCGAGCAGGGACGCGTGAAGGTCCTGGTGTCCATCTTCGGCCGCGAGACGCCCGCCGAGTTGTCGTTCGACCAGGTGAAGAAGCTGACGTAAGGCCGCCGACGCGGGGGGCCGGCGGCTGCCGCTGGTCATTCGCGCGCGCGGATGTATGATCCCGGGCCGCTCGAGACGGCCCCGTTCCGGAAGGTCACGCCCAGATGGCGAAGAAGGTCCTGCAGATCATCAAGCTCCACATCCCCGCGGGGGGTGCCTCGCCGGCACCGCCGGTGGGTCCGGCACTCGGTGCCGCGAGCATCAACATCATGGACTTCTGCAAGGCGTTCAACGCCGAGACGCAGAACCTGGGCGGGGTCATCACCCCGGTCGAGATCTCGGTGTACGAGGACCGCTCGTTCTCGTTCATCACCAAGACCCCGCCGGCCGCCGTGCTCATCAAGGAGGCCATCAAGCTTCCCAAGGGCTCGCCCGAGTCGCACCGCACCAAGGTGGGCACCATCACCCGGGCGCAGCTGCAGCAGATCGCCGAGACGAAGATGCAGGACCTGAACGCGAACGACGTCGACGCCGCCATCACCATGATCGCGGGCACCGCCCGCTCGATGGGCGTCACGGTGGAGGGCTAGGAATGGCGAAGCACGGCAAGCGTTACGACGACGCCAAGGCGCAGATCGACCCGGCGGGCAACTACCGCCCGCTCGACGCCTTCCGGCTGCTGGTCAGCCAGGAGGTCGCCCGCTTCGACACCACCGTCGAGGCCCACTTCCGCCTCGGCGTGAATGTGCGCCACGCCGAGGAGCAGCTGCGCGGCACCATCGCGCTGCCCCACGGAACCGGTCGCTCGGTCACCGTCGCGGTGTTCGCCGAGGGCGAGAAGGCGCGTGAGGCCGAGGAGGCCGGCGCGCAGTATGTGGGCGGCGAGGACCTGGTCAAGAAGGTCGAGGAGGGCTTCAGCGACTTCGACGTGGCCATCGCCACCCCCGACATGATGGGCGCCGTCGGCCGCCTCGGCCGCGTGCTCGGTCCGTCGGGCAAGATGCCCAACCCCAAGACCGGCACCGTCACGTTCGACGTCGGCAAGGCCGTGACCGACGTCATCGGCGGCAAGATCGAGTACCGCACCGACCGCGCCGGCATCGTGCACGTGGGCCTCGGGAAGAAGTCGTTCACGCCCGAGCAGCTCACCGAGAACTACGCCGCCATCCTGGACGAGATCCTGCGCGCCAAGCCGGCATCGGCCAAGGGCAAGTACATCAAGTCGATCAGCATCGCCCAGACCATGGGCCCCGGCATCGACATCGACCCGCAGTACACCCAGAACCTGCTCGAGGAGGCCACCGCCTAGCGCGGCAGCACCGCACAGAGCACCCGACCGAAGATCACGGGGGCGGCCATCCGGTCGCCTTGAACCAGGGGGAGACCCCGACCCGTGTGAGGACGGAGCCCTACGGAGCAGGCGCGGGCATGAGCCCCGCGCCGCCTCCTCCCGGCCCGCCCTCGCGCGGCCAGCAGAGGAGGAGGTGAGGAACTGAACAGGGAGCAGAAGGCAGAGGCCATCGCGGTTATCGCGGAGCGCCTCAACACCAGCGACACCGTCATCGCGACGGCGTTCCACGGGCTGAGCGTCCGCGAGGTCGAAGACCTGCGCGGGAAGCTCCGCGAGACCGGCGGCCAGTTCCAGGTCGTCAAGAACACCCTCGCGCGTCGCGCCTGCGACGAGACCGGCAAGGAGTCCCTGCTCGAGTACCTCGAGGGACAGACCGCCCTGGTCTGGGCCAACGGCGACGCCGCGGCCATCGCGAAGGCGCTCAACACCTTCGCGAAGGCATCGGATAACCGTCTGAGCATGAAGGGCGGCATCCTCGATGGCGCCCCCATCTCGGCCGACGACCTAAAGCAGCTCGCTTCGCTGCCGTCCCGCGACGAGCTGCTCGCCCGCCTGGTCGGCGGCGTCGCAAGCCCGATCCAGGGCACGGCGAACGCACTCGGCAGCCTCATCTCGGGCATGGCCCGTGCACTGGGCGCCTACCACGCGCAGCGCGCGGCGGAGGCTCCTGCAGAGGCAGCGGCACCCGCCCCGGAGGCACCCGCCGAGGAGGCACCCGCCGAGGAGGCCCCGGCCGCCGAGGCACCCGCTGCCGAGGCCACCGAGCCCGAGGCAAGCGCAGAGGACACCACCGAGGCCGCGCCCGAGGCGCCGGCCGACGACACCCCGGAGGCCGCGCAGGAGCCGGCAGCCGACGACACCGCGGACGCCGAGCCGGCTGCCGACGACACCACCGAAGGAGACTGACCATGGCGATGACCACCGAGGAGTGGATCGACGAGCTCAAGGCCATTTCGGTCCTCGAGCTGAGCGAGCGCATCAAGGCGCTCGAGGAGACGTTCGGCGTGAGCGCTGCCGCGCCGGTCGCGGTTGCCGCTGCACCGGCTGCCGGTGGCGGGGGCGAGGGCGGCGGCGACGCCGGCCAGGACTCCTTCACCGTCACGCTGGACAGCGCCGGCGACAAGAAGATCCAGGTCATCAAGGTCGTTCGCGCGATCACCGGCCTGGGCCTGAAGGAGGCCAAGGACCTCGTGGATGGCGCCCCGGGCACCATCAAGGAGGGCGTGGCCAAGGACGAGGCCGAGCAGATCAAGGCCCAGCTGGAAGAGGCCGGCGGTTCGGTCAGCCTTTCGTAGTAACGCAGCGAGGGTGACCGGCACCTGACGGGTGCCTGTCATCGGGGCCCACGTCCGCATCGCGTGACGCAGCCCATGTCCTGAACGGCCCGGGTGGCACCTTGCCACCCGGGCCGTTTGCTTACCTGCGAACGGAATGAACCGTCTGCTCGTGACCATGGGCGCGGCCGCCGCACTGGCGACCGCCACGGCCGCCCCCGCCCTGGCGGTGGTGTCCCAGGGCGCCTTCCGCATGGGAGCCGATGCCGCATGGGCGCGTGGCATCGATGGCAGCGCCACTCGCGTTGCCGTGCTCGACCCCGGCTTCGGCGGCCTTGCGGAATCCATCGCGGCAGGCCAGCTCCCGCCACTGTCCGCCATCGAGACCAGGTCGTTCGATCCGGTCAACGG
>CAZIQQ010000143.1:0-3354 GCA_964541555.1 uncultured Bifidobacterium sp.
CGGGTGGGCGCCGTGGCACTGGCCCGGGTTGCCCTGCGCGCCCCGGGCACTAGAGTCGGTTTACGGCAGATCCAGTCAGGGGGCATGCGGACATGGAACTCCATGTGAGGGGAAGGAACGTCCCGGTCACAGACGCGCTCGAGGACCACGCCGAGAAGCGCCTGCACAAGTTGGAGCGGGTGCTCGGACCGATGTCCGACAAGGCGGTCGTCGAGGTCGAGCTCTCGGTGGAGCACAACCCGAGCATCTCGAAGAGCCAGATCGCCGAGGTGACGGTGCGCACCAAGGGGCCGGTGATGCGCGTGCGGGAGGCCGATGGCGACATGTACGCGGCCATCGACCTGGCCGCGCACCGCATCGAGCGCGCGGCCCAGCGTTTGCGCGAGCGTCGCAAGGATCACCACGGCCCCGGTATCGAGGCCATCGCCGCCACCCCGGCGGAGATCGCCGCGCTCGATCGCCTGGGCAAGGACGCCACGGAGGCGGTGGAGTCGCCGCCGCCCATCCGCATCGTGCGCGTCAAGCGCTTCGAGATGCCCACGCTCACGCCGGAGGACGCCGCGGTGCGCCTGGAGCTCATCGATCACGCGTTCTTCGTGTTCCGCAACGAGGCCACCGGCGAGGTGTGCGTGATCTACCGGCGCCGCGACGGTGACTTCGGCCTGATCGAAGGGGCCTGACGCGCCGCGCCGTCTGATCAGGTGGATCACCCCCCTGCTCGTCGTCCTGGGGACGGCGGGCGGGGCGGTGGCCGCCGACCCGGCCCTGGTGGCCGAGCTCGGCGGCATCACGCCCCGGCCGGTGATCGCGGGTGAGGGGACCGTCACGGCGTCGTCCGCCGACGGTGGCGAACCCGTGGCCGCGGCGGTCGTGGCCGCGGGCGATCCGCAGTTCGCGGTGCTGCGCGACGTCATCGCGTCGCAGGGGGCCCAGGCCACGGCCCTGAGATCGGCGCCGCTGGCCGACGGGGGCACGGCCACGTCGTTCGCGGTGGCATTCCCATCGGCTCCGGCCGCGCGCGCCGTGGTGCGGCGCGCCACGCTGGCCCTGCTGGCCGGTGCCGGGGCCACCACGGCCCTGAACGCCGAGCTCGAGGCCACGCCGGGCGGCCGGGCGGCCATCGCCGTCATGCCCGGCGGGGGCCTGCGCACGATGGTCATCGCGTCGCGCGGAGCCCGTCTGGTGGGCTCCGTCACCGCGCGTCCGGGTGGCGGCAGCCAGGACCTCCAGGAGATCGTGAACGGCGTCACCTACGCATGGCAGGCCATCCCTGCCCCGCCCGTGGGCGTGGTGGACGAGGTCGGCATCTCCGATGCCCTGCGCCTGCAGGTGCGCGCGGCGTGGGCCGCAGCGGGCCGCACCGGTGGCGAGGTGGCGGGCAGCATGCTGGCGGCTCGTGTGGAGGGCGGCCTCTGGGTGATGGCCGACATGGGCCGGGCCGGCGCAGTCGACATGCAGTTGTTCCGGGCCGTGGGTACCGGCGTGCTCCGCGCCGAGGGTGCCGTGGCGATCGTGGGCGCCTGCCCGGGTGTGCCGGTGGCGCTGCGTGAGGCCTGGGGCTACGTGAGCGAGTGCACCCCCGGCGACCCGGGAATCCCGCTGCCGGGCAGCGTGCCCGCCGGCGAGCTGCCCGAGCCGGTGCGCGGCGTGGGCATGTGGATCTGGTACGTGAACCGCTCCGAGTCGTCGCTGCAGGGCATCATCGACCGGGCACGCGCCAATGGCGTGCGCACGGTGCACATCAAGTCCGGTGACGGCTCGTCGTACTGGAGCCAGTTCGACCGCGCGGTGGGCCCGCTGAAGGCCGCCGGCCTGCGCGTGTGTGCGTGGCAGTACGTGCGCGGCACCCGGCCCGAGGCCGAGGCGGCGGTGGCGGCCCGCGCGGTGCGCGCCGGCGCCGACTGCTTCCTCATCGACGCCGAGATCGAGTTCGAGCGCCTGTCCAACCGCTACCAGCGCGTATCGCGCTACATGCGGGCGCTGCGGGCACGGGTGGGCACGGCGTACCCCCTGGGGCTCACCACGTTCCCCTACGTGGACCTGCACGGGGCGTTCCCCTACTCGGCGTTCCTCAACGGGCCGAACGGCGCGCAGTTCACGATGCCGCAGGTCTACTGGAAGGCCTTCCGGGTGTCCCCGGCCAAGGCGGTGGAGCGCACCATGCGCTGGAACCGCATCTACGGGAAGCCCATCGCGCTGCTGGGCAGCACCTACATGCGCGAGAGCGCTGCGACCATCAGGGCCTTCCGCTGCGCGTCGCAGCAGTCGGGCGTGCAGGGCGAGAGCTGGTGGGCATGGCAGAACACCACGCGTGGGCAGTGGCCGGCCCTGGGGTCGCCGCTGACCTGCCGGGCCCCGCTGTCGCTGACTCCCACCACCAGGTACCCCGTGATGGGCATGAGGTCGCGCGGTGACGCCGTGCGGCGCCTGCAGGCCCTGCTGCGTGGCCAGGGGATGGCCCTGCCGGTTGATGGCTTCTACGGGGCCAGCACCCGGGCGGCGGTTGACGCCTACCGGGTGGCGCGGGCCCTGCCGGCATCGTGGGGTACCGACGATGCGCTCTGGGCCGACCTGCTGCAGCGCAGCGGGTCGGTGCTGACATCGCGCGCGGGGTAGGCACCCCGCCGTTGGTACGCTTGAGGCTCCCGTAAGCGGCCGCTCGGACACGCCTGCATGAGCACGGAGTTGATCAACAAGGTCCTTCGCTTCGGCGAGGGCAGGGGAATGAAGGAGCGCATCAAGCGGGTGGAGCGCATCAATGCGCTCGAGCCCGCGATGCAGGAGCTCTCCGACGCGCAGATCCGCGAACGCGCGGATGACATCCGGGCCCGCCTGGCCGATGGGGTGCAGCTGGATGACGTGCTCGACGAGACCTTCGCCCTGGTGCGCGAGGCGTCGTGGCGGGCCATGGGAATGCGCCACTACGACGTGCAGCTGATCGGCGCGATGGTGCTGAACGAGGGCCGCATCGCCGAGATGAAGACCGGTGAGGGAAAGACCCTCACGGCCACTGCCGCGGTGGCGCTGAACGCGCTCACCGGCAAGGGCGTGCACCTGGTGACGGTGAACGACTACCTGGCCTCGCGAGACGCCGCCTGGATGACACCCGTTTACGAGGCCCTGGGCCTGAGCGTCGGGGTGATCGGCGCCATGATGCCCGAGGACCAGCGCCGCCAGGCATACGCCGCCGACATCACCTACGGCACGAACTCCGAGTTCGGCTTCGACTACCTGCGCGACAACATGGCCGTGAAGCTCGACGACTGTGTGCAGCGCGGCCACACGTTCTGCATCGTGGACGAGGTCGACTCGATCCTCATCGACGAGGCTCGCACGCCGCTCATCATCTCGGGC
>CAZIQQ010000144.1:0-3033 GCA_964541555.1 uncultured Bifidobacterium sp.
TCCTCGGGAGCGGGCATGCGGATGACGAACTTCGGCCCCGGAGGCAGGTTGATGATCCTGTGGTCGGGGTCGTACACGTTGCGCCCATCGGCCACGGTGGTGGCCGGCGTGGTGGCTCCCCCGCCCCCGCAGCCTGTGGCCACAAGCCCCGTACCCCCCAGGCCGAAGGCGGCTATCAGGGCGAGAGTGGCGCGGTGGGGCATCACGGTTCCAGTCTGGCAGTCCCGCCCGGCGATCAGCGCCTGCGCGGGATGCTCACGACCCTGTTCACGCTCACCGTCGTGCCGCCAGAGGGGGCGAACGTGGTGCGCAGCGTGAGCCTGAGGGACCCCTTCCTCAGCGCCGCGCGGCCGTTGCTGCCCAGATCGCACGTGAGGGTGTGACCCCCCGCGGAGGCGGTTCGCTTCGTCACCCGGCACCAGTCCTTGAGCTTCGTCGAGCCGGTGGTGGCCCGCTGGGTGATGGTGCCGCCGCCCGAGACGGTGACCTTGGCGCTGATGCGCGCTCCCGTGCGGGTGATCTTGGGCGTGATGGAGGCCACCGCGAGCGTGGCGCTGGGGGCGGGTGTGGGCGTGGGCGTTGGGGTGGCTGCAGGCGTCGCGGCGGGCGTGGGCGTTGGGTCCGGAGTCGGCGCGGTGAAGGTGGCGGTCACGTTCCGGGCGGCGGTCATGGCGACGGTGCAGGTACCTGTGCCCGAGCAGCCGGCGCCACTCCAACCGGTGAATGCGGAGCCCGCAGCCGGGGTGGCAGTGAGCACCACCGACATGCCGTCGTCGTAGTCGTGGGTGCATGTGGCGCCGCAGGTGATTCCCGATGGGCTCGAGGTGACCGTTCCCGCGCCGTTGCCGGCGGGGGCGATGGTGAGGGCGCGGGGCACCGCCAGCGCACCAGGCCACGGGTCCAGCGCCGCGCCTGTCGTCGGATCCACGGCGGCAGAGCGGTTGCGGGCCTGCCCACCGGCCGACGTGAACGAGCCGCCCAGGTAAACGGCGCTGCCCGTCACGCCGATCGCCAGCACGCTGTCGTTGGGGCCCGGGTTCCAGTTGGTGAGCGTGCCGCCCGTGCTGACCGCCGCCGCGTTGCCGCGTGGGGTGCCGCCGACCGTGGTGAAGTTGCCGCCCAGGTACACCGTGCTTCCCGATACCGCGATGGCGCTGACCCAGGCGCTCACATTCGGGTTCCAGTTGGGGTCGAGCACGCCATCCGTGCCGACCGCCGCTGCGAAGTTGCGCGGCGTGCTCGCCACGCTGGTGAAGAGGCCGCCCAGGTACACGGTGCTGCCCGACACCGCGATCGCGCTCACCCAGTCGCTCACATTCGGGTTCCAGGCCGTGAGCGTGCCGTCGGTGTTGACCGCGGCTGCGCGGTTGCGCGTGGTGTTCCCCACCAGGGTGAAGCGGCCGCCCAGGTACACGGTGCTGCCCGAGATCGCCAGGGCGTCCACCACGGCGCCCGGGGTCGGGTTCCACGAGGTGGCCGTGCCCGCGCCGCTTGTGCCGACTGCCGCCGCGTAATTGCGGGTGGCCCCCCCGACGTCGGTGAAGGTGCCGCCCAGGTACACGGTGCCGCCCGAGATCCCGAGCGCATTCACGATGCCGTTGAGGTTCGGGTTCCAGTTGCTGAGCGTGCCGCCCGTGCCCACCGCCGCCGCGTAGTTGCGCCCGGTACCCCCGACGTCGGTGAAGGTGCCGCCCAGGTACACGGTGCTGCCCGAGAGCCCGATGGCCTTGACGCTGCCATTGAGACCCGGGTTCCAGGATGACAGCGCGCCGGAGGCGGTGACGGCCGCGGCAAAGGTGCGGGTGGTCCCGCCGACGGCGGTGAAAACCCCTCCCAGGTAGACGCCACCGCTGGAGGCGGCGATCGCGTCAACCCTGGCGTTGGGGTTCGGACTCCAGGCAGTGACGGTTCCGGTTCCGCCGGCGCCCACCGCCGCCGCACGGATTCGCGTGGTCCCCCCGGTGGCGGTGAAGTCGCCGCCTAGGTAGGCAGTGCCGCCCGACACCGCGATCGCGGTCACCCGCTCGTTGGGGCTCGGGTTCCAGGCGGTGAGCGTGCCATTGGTGTCGATGGCCGCTGCACGGTTGCGTGTGGTGCCGCGGGCCGTCGTGAAGCGGCCGCCCAGGTACACGGTGCCGCCGGAGACCGCGATCGCGAACACCCAATCGTTCAGGTTCGGGTTCCAGTTGGTATCCAGAACGCCGTCAGTACCGACGGCCGCCGCGAAGTTACGCGTGGTCCCCCCGGCGCTGGTGAAGTACCCGCCCAGGTAGACAGTGCTGCCAACGATCGCCAGCGCGTTGACGCTGTTGTCGAGGTCCGGGTTCCAGTTGGGGTCGAGGACGCCGCCCGTACCGACCGCCGCCGCGCGGTTGCGCGTGGCCCCCCCGACGTCGGTGAAGGCGCCACCCAGGTACACGGTGCCGCCGGAGACCGCGATCGCGTTGACCCAGCCGTTGGGGTTCGGGTCCCAGGCGTTGAGGGTGCCGTCGGTATCGACCGCCGCCGCGTTGTTGCGGGTGCTTCCCCGTACTTGGGTGAAGCGTCCGCCCAGGTACACGGTGCTGCCCGAGACGGCGATCGCGTGCACCCGGTCGTTGGGGTTCGGGGTCCACGTCGGGTCGAGGCTGCCGTCGGCGTTCACGTGGGCTGCGTTCGTGCGCGCCACGCCGTTCACCTGGGTGAACGCCCCGCCGATGTAGAAGCCGCCGCTGCCGTCGGGGGCTGCCGCGTGGACGTCGCCGTTGACCCGCGGGAACGCCGGGGCCACCGCTCCGGTCACGGCGTCGGTGAGCGCGCCTCCCCCGGTGTCCCACGCGTTGAATGCGGTGAATTCGCCACCGAGGTAGCGCGTGCCGGCGCCGTCGGGCTCGCTGATCGCGGTGACCGCCCCGTTGAACCCCGGCAGCACCGAGATGCGGTCCACCGCGCTGGCCTGGGCCGCCCATACCCCAAGAGCCGCCAGCACGAGCACCAGGGCCCTGAGCAGGCCCGCCACCCCGCGGGGCGTTCGGGACCGGCGGGCGCGCGGGC
>CAZIQQ010000145.1:0-2997 GCA_964541555.1 uncultured Bifidobacterium sp.
AGGCAGGCGGGAGCGGATCTGACCAGGGCAACAGCGTGAGCGCGCTGCCCGACGGCTCGGCAATCGTGACCGGATACTTCGTCGGCCCCGCTACCTTCGGCGCCACCACCCTCCCGGGCACGGGGAGTAATGATGTGTTCCTCGCGAAGGTGGACTCCTCAGGCTCCCTCGTATCGGCCACGCAGGCAGGCGGGAGCGGAGATGACCGGGGCGAAGGTGTGAGCGCGCTGCCCGACGGGTCGGCGATCGTGGCCGGGCGGTTCCGGGGCACCGCCACCTTTGACTCCATCACCCTCACGAGCGCAAGCGCGGGAAGCGACGACGCCTTCGTCGCGAAGTTCCTCGACACGGCCCAGGCCCCCGTGGCGCCCCAGGCTGTCGCGGGCAACGGGCAGGCAACGGTCACCATCACGCCCATCATCGGCGGATCGGTGACGAGCTACACCGTGGTCGCCACCCCGGGCGGCAGCACGTGCGCCATCACCATGCCTGCCACCAGCTGCACCGTCACGGGCCTTACGAACGGCACCACCTACACCTTCACCGCCACCGCCACCAATGCGGCAGGCACCTCACCGGCATCGGCTGCGTCGAACGCGGTGACGCCTACGGGCGCAGCCGCGGCGACCACCCTCAGGCCCACGGTGCTCCCAAGCCGCACCCGGCTCACCAGTGGCCAGGCCATGCGCCTCGCCATTCGCACCACCAACACCGGAACCGCCACCGCCACGTCAGTGACCTCCTGCCTGACCCTTCCGCAGAACCTGGTGGTCACGCGCACCCGCGGCGCAACACGATCCGGGCGCACTCTGTGCTTCTCGCTCGGTGACCTTGCCGCCGGAGCCACGCGTACCGAGGTGGTGACCGTTCGCGCGGTCGCCACGCGCACCGTCACCCGCGCGGTCGCCGGCACCGCGCAATCCCCAGCGACAAGCCCCGCGCCCGCCACCGCGCAGTCGCAGGCCATCCGCATCAGCCCGCGCCCGCCGCGCCCCCGCGTAACGGGGTAGACGCCGCGCAGTCGGTGAGGCAGGGCGCCATGCGGTGCCGGTTCGTGTGAGGGGGGGCGGACCCCGCTCTCCTCCTACGTGGCGCGTCACAGCTGATGTGAGCGGCCACTTCGATGGCCACTCCCAGAACGACTGGAATGCCCCGCTAAGCGGGGCATTCCGCGTTCTGGGGGCTGGACACCACGGCCAGTCGCTGACCCATGCAGTGCCTGGCGCCCCCAACCTGTGCCATCCTCATCACATGCGTAAGCATTCCCCCGCTTTGCTGTTGACCATGGCCGCTCTGGTGGCCCTTCTCTCGCTCGCCCTCCCAGGGGCCTCATGGGCCGCGGAATCCGACCCCTGGGTTCAGGTTGGTTCTGCTGTGAATCTCGCCACAGCGGATCAGCCCGGCTTCCGCGGTGGGGTGGCGGTGAGCGCTGATGGCAATGTCGTGGCGGTTGGCTCGCCGTCTGATGACACCGCTGCAGCTGACGCCGGTGCGGTCCGGGTCTACCAGTACAGCGGTGGCTGGTCGCAGCGCGGCGCCGACGTCCGCGGGGTAGCGGTCAGTGATGTCGCCGGAACGTCCGTCGCGTTGAGCAACGACGGGCTCGTACTCGCCGTGGGGGCTCCGGGGAGCAGTTTCGACATGGGAGAGGCTGGGCCGGACGGATGGGTCCGGGTGTACGACTGGAACGGTTCGGCGTGGGTTCAGCGCGGGGCGGTGCTCGCCGGGGTCAATGATCACGACCGCTTCGGGTTTTCGGTCTCGTTGAGCAACGATGGATCGGTGCTGGCCGTCGGATCCCCGCGACGAGACGCGTCGGGGCTCAACGCCGGGCGGACGACCATCTACACATGGACAAGTGGCGCGTGGTCGGCTCGGGGTTTCATCGACGGGGCGGCAGCCAGTGATCAGTCCGGATGGTCGGTCTCCCTCAACGGCACGGGTACACGTGTTGCGATCGGCGCGAGGTTCGCGGGGGGCTCACTCACGGGCCAGGTGCGCATATTCAACGAGGACATCGGTCTCTGGACCCAGGTCGGGGGCAGTCTCAACGGCGTTGCATGGGCGGGGTTCGGTACGTCCGTATCGCTGAGCGATGGCGGGGACATCGTGGCGGTCGGCGCACCGGACGACGCCTCGTCCCGCGGCAATACCTTCGTGTACGCCCTCGCCGCCGGCGCTTGGTCTCAGCGCGGCAGCACCATCGCCGGGGAGTACGGCAGCGACCTGTCCGGTACCTCGGTGTCACTCAGCGCCGATGGCAGGGTGGTGGCGATCGGCGCAGAGGGCAACGATGACGCAGGGCAGGAGGCCGGGCATGCCCGCGTCTACCGCTGGAACAGCGGTGCGTGGTCGCAGCGCGGTGCCGACATCAACGGCAGCACGGGTGGCGCCATGGCAGGCAAGGCAGTGGCGCTCGACTCCGCTGGTCGGAGCATCGCGGTGCGAGGCAGCGATGCAGTCAGGATCTACTCGCACCCGGGAAGCCTCGAGCCCCCGTCTGCGCCTCACGGCGTGACTGGAACGGCGGCAAACACATCGGTCGCAGTGTCCTGGTCACCGCCGGCGAGCGACGGTGGTGCCACCATCACGGGCTACACAGTGACGGCAGGGACAGGCGAGTCGTGCTCCGTGACGTCGGTGGCGCCGGCGACACCGGCCACGACCTGCACGGTCAGTGGCCTGACGAACGGGGCGTCGTACACGTTTACGGTGACGGCGACGAACTCGGTCGGAACGGGGGCGACCTCTGCGGCATCGGCGCCGGTGACTCCAGCGGCCCCTGCGAGCGCGCCGGCCCCCAGCCCAGCCCCGCAGTCGGGGGCCGCTGCGCCAAGCGCCCCTGCTGCCCCTGCGCCTGCGGCCCCCGCTGCGCCCACCAAGGCCGCTTCACCCTCATGCCCGGGCAGCAAGCGACAGGTGGCGCTGTGCAAGGCGAAGGCGCGCCTTTCCACCGATCTCGCGCAGTGCATGGCGAAGCCGGCGCGTGCACGCCCC
>CAZIQQ010000146.1:0-2958 GCA_964541555.1 uncultured Bifidobacterium sp.
CCTGCGGCTGGGCCTGCGGTCGGACACCCTGTTCACCATGACCCCGATTGGCCACGTGGACGGCGCGGGCATCTAGCCTCATGGGCATGCGTGCCCCTGCACTCGCCCTGGCCGCCGTGTCGCTCGCCGCCCCCGCCTTCGCAGGGCAGGCCGTCGCGCGCCCGATGGGGCACGTCTTCAACTGGAGCCATGAGCTCAACCTCGAGGAGCACCCCCGCTGGAAGGCGAACGGGCCGCTGCCGATCCCGAGGGCCCAGTGGATACGCACGGTCAACTCGATACTCATGACCGCCGGCGCGAACAACATGTGGTTCAGCGGGTTCGGCGCCCTGCCGTATGACATCCCCGTGTCGCCACGCGAGCCCTCGGGCTGGCGCAACCGGAACACGCTCATGCGCGCCTACCGGCAGACCGGCCTGCAGTGGGACCTCAACGTCGAGGCCCGGGCGGCCAAGGAGGCCCTGTGCGTCTTCCCCCGCAATCCGAAGACGTGCAGGCCGACGGGCGTGGTCTTCCAGCCCGACACCAAGGCGCCCACCCGCCGCATGTCGCTGCTCGACCCGGCGTACCAGCGCAAGGCGCTGGCGGAGATCCGGCGGCTCGTGCCACGGGTCCGCAGCGCGCCGTACGTGTTCTCGTACACCGGTTCGGACGAGCCCATCGTGGTGCTGCCCGCGGGCAGGGCCGCCCGCAGCGCGCTGTGGCGTCGCCAGTCGGCCCAGATCAAGCGCGAGTACGGGTTCGCGCCGCCGTCGTCCGGCGCGAAGCGCACCACCTCGCCGGTCGCCGGCCTCCAGTGGCTCGCGTATTCGCGGTGGACGAGCAGGAACTTCTTCGCGATGAAGGCCGAGCAGGCGGCGCTCATCAGGAAGCTCGACCCCGACGCGCGGGTGGCACCGAACGACTACGCGTTCATCGAGGGCTTCATGCCGTGGGACTACACGGCCCTCGGGGCGTTCGCCGACATCGTCGAGGCCGACCCCTACGTCTCGTACGCCGAGAAGAGCAATCCGGGTCGGGGCCGGTACAACCCGGGCTTCGGCGCCAAGTTCCTCTCGGACCTCACCGGACGCGACGTGCGCATCGTGGTGCAGGCCTTCCCCTACGCGAAGTACACGCCCACGGTGGCCGACCTCGAGACGTGGTCGAGCCAGGCGCTGCGTGCCGGTGCCACCCACATCAGCCTGTTCGCAATGAACAACCCGCGCTTCACGAAGCCGAAGTTCTACGACGGCATGCTGGGGCTGTCCAAGCGGCTGCGCGGCCTGACCCTGCCCGGCAAGCCTGTCGATCCATCGACCGTGGTGGTGTACTCGCTCATGAGCGAGGGGCAGGGCCAGCCGAACCGTCGCGGTGACGCCCGCTACCGCACCTCGGGCGACGGGCTCTACACCACCTATTCGCTGCTGGGCGAGCTGAACGGTGCGCCGTTCGTGTTCGACACCGACGAGCGCCTCGCGGCCCGGCGCGAGCGCCTCGCTCGCGCCAAGGTCGTCTGGCTGCCGCGCGGCGACACCCTCGATCGTCCCTTCGCCGAGGCCCTGCGCGACTGGGTGGCCGCGGGCGGATTCCTGGTGGTCACCGATCCCACGGCCTTCGCGCGCACACCCGCCAACAAGGATCTCTCCGACATCGGGTCGGCACTGATGGGCGGTCGGTTGGGCGGCGACGCGGGCAGCGCCCTGCTCGTGAGGAAGGGCGCCCTGGGCACGAACGTGCCCCCCGACCTCTACACGGTGCCGGTCGACGAGAAGCGCTCATGGGCGTTCTCGGATGTTCCGGCGGGCGCCACGGTGGTGGCCACGCATCTCGACCAGCGCCCGGCGGCCGTGCTGCGCACGGTGGGGAAGGGGCGCGTGCTCTCGTTCGCGGCAGACCCCATGACGCCGGGGTCGCTGGTGGAGCCCATGGACCTGGTGCCGCTGGTCGGCCAGATCCAGCGCATGGCCGGTGGCAGCACCGGGCATCCATCGTGGACCTGGCGCATTCCCGGCACGGCTGACCTGTCGCCGTGGGACGGCGCGTACAGGCCCTAGCGCGCCATGGCCGTATTCATCTGCCCCAGCTGCGCCCACCGGGTGTCAGGAGCCGAGCGCGCCGAGGGGCACCAGCCCCGCGGATGCCCGAAGTGCCGCTTCGGGTTCGTCTTCGAACTGATGGACGACTACTACGCGGGCCCCATCACGGCACTCCTCGCCTGCGACAGCCAGCGGCGCGTGCTGGTGGCAGGCCACTCGTCGGCCCCGGTCACCGGATGGCCCGATGGCGAGATGATCGGCCACGAGGTGTCCGGGGCCCTGGGTCTTGCGTTCCCCGGTGCGACCGACGACCCCATCGCGCGCAGCCTCGAGTGGGGGGTGCGGGTGCTGCAGCAGCCCTGCACCTTCAGGCCCCACGGGCTGGGCGAGGACCGCGACGCGGTGGCCGATATCTTCCCCGCGTACGACGACGACGGGGGCCTGCTGCTGGCCCTCACCCCAGTGACCAGGGGATAGGCATGGACACCCGACGCCTCGGCGCATCCGATCTCGACCTCACGGTCATCGGCCTCGGCACATGGCAGTTCGGGGGGCGCTGGGGCGGGGCGAACGACCGCGACAGCGCGGCAGCCTGCCACGCGGCACTCGACGCCGGCATCAACTGGATCGACACCGCCGACATCTACGGTCAGGGCCGCGCCGAGCAGGTGGTGGGCCGGGTGGTGCGCGAGCGCCCCGACGACGTGATCGTCGCGACGAAGGGCGGCGTGGCGTGGGAGGTCACGGATGATGGCCTGAGCATCTGGCGCGAGGCATCAGGCTCCTACCTGCGCATGGCACTCGAGCGGTCGCTCACCGCCCTGGGCATGGACTCGGTCGACCTCTACCAGGTGCACTGGCCCGTGGCCGGGGTGCCCGCGGACGACACCTTCGCCGAACTGCTGAAGATGCGCGACGAGGGGAAGATCCGCTGGATCGG
>CAZIQQ010000147.1:0-2882 GCA_964541555.1 uncultured Bifidobacterium sp.
GCCGTCATCATCGCCATCGGCGTTCTCATCGCCGTGGTGCTGCTGATACGGGCCCTCGCCCGCCCCACATCCCCCGGCGCGTTCACCCGCGTGCGCCTGGTGCTGGGGTCGTACCTGGTGCTGGGGCTGGAGTTCCAGCTGGCCGCGGATGTTCTGAAGACCGCCGTCGCCCCGAGCTTCACCGAGATCGGCCAGCTGGCCGCCATCGCCGCCATCCGGACCCTGCTGAATTACTTCCTCACGAAGGAGATGGCGAACGAGAAGGCCGAGCTCGAGGCGGCCGGCGAGGCGATGCCGCCCCTCCCCACCCCCCGGCACTAGCCCGTGCCCGGCTGGTTCGACGACGCCGTCATCTACGGCGCCATACCGGCCATCGTGGCACTGGGCGTGCTGGCGGCGTTCGCCTGCGCGCTTCGCGGCGACTGGCGTTCCGGCGCCGCGCTGGGGCTGGACCTCTGGCTCGGGGCCGGCCTGCTCACCCTCGCCACCACCACCACCTGGGCGTCCATCGCCGCCGTGGCCATCATCGTGGCCGTGCGCAGGATGGTGACGCTGTCGGTTGCGAGGAGCGCCGGTCCGCGGCCGGTCACCCCCGGGGGGCAGTCACCCGGCTAGCGGCGGCCCCGCCCACGCCGTGCCGGTGAAGGGCGCTACCCGGTGACGCCGAGGATGGGCAGCGACGACCGGTCGCTCGCCCGCGAGGCGTTGCCCGCCACGGCGGTGCCCAGCACCTCAACCGTTCCGGTGCGTCGCGCCACCGCGCGGTACTGCACCGTCACCGGCGCACCCGCCCGCACCTGGCTCTTCACCCAGCACACCACGCTGCCGCTGCGCGTACCGGTTGACGCCCTGTAGGCCAGATTGCGCGGCACCGTGAGGCAGATCCTCACCGTGTTGGCGGGGTACGTGGACGTGGTGCGCACCGTGGCCGACACCAGCACCGACGAGCCCGGGTGTGCAACGGCCGGCCCCACGCGCGTGCGGATGTCCAGGCGCGCCCGGGTGCCGTCCGGCACCGTCACGCGGGTGCGCGCGGTGCCCGAGTTGTTGGTGACCACCGGGTCGGTCTCGGATCCCGTGGTCACCCGCGCGGTGTTCGCCAGCAGGGCCCCGGCGCGGTCGCGGCCAACCTTTGCGGCGATCGACACGGTGACCGACGAGTCGACGGGCAGGAACCCGACCGGGCACGTGACGGTGCGGCCGCGGATGGTGCAGGGCCGGCCGTTGATGGTGGCGCTGGTGGGCGTGACCCCCGGGGGCAGGGTGTCGGTGACCGTGCCCTGGGTGGACACGCTGCCGCCCGTGTTGGTGACCACGATCTGATACCCGAGAGTGCCGCCGGGCTTCACCGTGGCTGCGCTGGCCTTCTTGGTGACCGCCAGATCGGCGCCCGTGGCGCCCGGGTTCACGCTCACCACCGCGCTCGCGGTGTTGTTCGCCGCGTTGGGATCGGCCTCCGA
This sequence comes from uncultured Bifidobacterium sp., assembly GCA_964541555.1. GTDB lineage: Bacteria > Actinomycetota > Thermoleophilia > Miltoncostaeales > Miltoncostaeaceae > SYFI01. The sequence goes on from CAZIQQ010000147.1 coordinate 1,461, forward strand.
CCCCGGGGCCAGCGTGGCGGTGTTGGTGATCTGCGCCCCGGCGTAGTCGTCGCTTACCGTGGTGACGACGAGCGCCTGGTAGCCGGCGCCCGGCACGATCTCGCCTGCCTGGCAGGTGACCACCTGCCCCGAGATGCTGCAGGCGTCGGGCACGCTGCTGGACACGCTGGTGGGCGTGAGGCCCGCGGGCAGGGTGTCGGTGACCACCGAGCCGTTCGACGTGTCCGGGCCACTGTTGGCTAGTGCGAGGGTCCAGTTCACCGTGCCGCCCGCGGCCACCGACGACGCCCCCGCGGTCTTGCTGATGACCAGGTCGGCCACCGGACCCATCACGAAGGGCGCGAGGTCGGAGTTGTTCAGCGGGTCGTAGTCGGGCGTGCTGCTGGATGCATCGGCCGAGGCCGAGGCCGAGATGGCGCTCAGGCCCGCAGCGGCGCGCACGCCGATCGCGGTGGTAACGCCGGCGCCGTTGGCCAGGTTCCCCAGCGCGCACGTGACCGTCTGGCCCGCGATGGTGCAGCCCGCGGGGGCCGAGACCGGCGTGAGGTCGGCCGGGATGGTCACCACGAGCTGCGACGCCGTTGCCGTGGACGGCCCGTTGTTGGTGGTGGTGAACGCGACCTCACCGGTGGACCCGGCGGCGATCGACCCCGGGCCCGTGGCGTTCACCTGCAGGTCTGCGGCGGAGGTGACGATGGTGGTGGCCTCGGCGGCGTTGTCGGACGCATCGGGGTCGTCGGTGGCCGAATAGACGTTGGCCTTGTTCACCGCCTGGCGCGACTCCGGGGACGACGCGAAGGCAGATCCCGCGCGGATTGGCGCCGTGATCGTGACCGTGCGCGTGGCGCCGTTTGGCACGCTGGCCCACGAGCACGTGAGGGTGACCACACCTGCGCCCGGCGTGGTGCATGTGCCGCTGTCCGACGCGCTGATGCTTCCGGCGCTCATCGCGGAGGTGTCCACCGCATACGGCAGGCGATCCACCACCCGCACGTTCGACGCCGTCGCCGGCCCGTTGTTCACCGCCGCGAGGGTGTAGGTGACCGACCCGCTCTCGGCAACGGTGGCGGCGCTCACGGCCTTGGCGAGGGCCAGGTCGGCGCCCGGGCGGATGGTGAGCGTGGCCGTGTCGGTGGCGGGCGTGGGCGTGATGTCGGACGACGCCGTGGCGGTGTTGGTGACCGTCTGCCCCAGCAGGGCGGTGGTGGGCCGCGCCCGTATCGTGACGGTGGCGGTGGCGTTTGCGGCGATGGTGCCGAGCGCGCACGACACCACGGTGGTTCCGCCCGATCCACCTGCAGTGGTGCATGAGCCCTGCGTCGACGTATACGACGCATAGGTGAGGCCGGCGGGAAGGGTGTCGACCAGCGTGGCGCCCGTGGCCGCCGACGGGCCGGTGTTGCGCACCTCCATGCGGAACCC
>CAZIQQ010000148.1:0-2837 GCA_964541555.1 uncultured Bifidobacterium sp.
TGCCGGCCAGCCCCAGCGCGCCGTACAGGGCCTCGGCGCCGGCCAGTTCCTCGGCAACGAAGAACTCGCCCGCCGCGCCCAGAACCTGGATGCTCACCGCCAGCAGGATCGCGCCCGGCAGGTGGGCGCGCAGCGGTACCGGCTTCGACGGCAGCCATGAGAAGCCGAGGGTGATCAGCACCGTGAACACGCCGATGCCCACCAGGAACGCGGCCACCCCGCTGAGTGGTCCCATGACGTTGGCCACCCATCCCGTGAAGGCGCTCACCAGCACGAACACGACGGGCACCGAGATGAGGGTGAGCAGGTTTGCCGGACGCGGCAGCACGCGACCGCTGGGCACCTGCCAGGCGCGGGAGTGCACCAGGCGCAGGGCCCGCAGCAGGGTCCACGCGAACCAGACGACCAGCCAGATGCCCGTGACCAGAAGCCACCAGCGCCCGCCCTGCGACTGCTCTGCGGCCTTCGACATGGTGGCCGCCACGCTCTCGCCCAGCGACACGTTCTGGGCGGTGGAACCGACATCGGCGGGCACCGCGAAGCCCAGCGCCCCGAAGGCCAGTACCGCCAGGGCCAGCGACCAGAAGAACAGCCGGTAGGCGAGTCCCCCGCCCAGCACGCCACCGGCGATGCGGCTGTCGCGCTCGATCAGCCGGAAGCCGGTCTCGACCACGCGGTTGCGTGATCGCATGCCCTCCACCTGACGAAGCCGCATGAGCAGCCATCCGCGCATGTGACCGATGCTAACCACCCGTCGCCCGGCGACCGCCCCGGAAGGTGCGCGATGCGTAGGCTCAACCAATGTTCCCCCCTCGCCGACTTGCCCTCGCCGCCGCCGTCGTGGCCTTGCCGTTGCTCCTCGCCAGTTGCAGCCGCACGTTCACCAACGGCGCGGAGTACCGCAATGGGACCTCATTCGCCGCGCTCAAGGCTGATGGCTCGGTGGTTGCGTGGGGGGCGGCGGGCAGGGGTGGCGACCCCACCTGCGTGACCAACCCCAATGCATGCGGTGCCGCGCCAGTCGGCAGCCTGTCGTCAGGAGTCGTCGACATCTTCTCGTCGTACGGGGCCTACGCGGCGCTCAAGCAGGATGGCTCGTTGGTGGTCTGGGGCGGCTCGTCGTACGGCGGCGAGATCTCGTGCACGATCGGTGGGCCCACGTGCCACCCCGTCTCACAGGCCGCCCTGTCATCGGGCGTGCGCACCGTCTCGTCCACGCCCTCGGCCTTCGCCGCGACGAAGACCGATGGCTCCGTGGTCACCTGGGGCCAGACCGCCTCCGGTGGCGATGCCGCGTGCACTCCAGTATCGGATTGCACCCCGGCCCCGGTGGGCAGTCTCTCGTCCGGCGTTGCAGAGGTGCGAGGATCAAGCAACGCCTTCGCCGCGTTGAAGAGTGATGGCACTGTGGTGGCATGGGGAGATCAGACGTATGGCGGCGACGCGGCGTCACCTGTGGGCGGTGCCCTCACCAACATCACCGCCGTGGTGCCCGGCAGCACGGCGTTCGCCGCCATCACGCAGGATGGTTCTGTGGTCACGTGGGGGGACCCCGGCGGCGGCGGAGACTTCACCTGTGCGTTGTCCGGCTGCACGCCTGTTCCCAATTCCGGCAGCCTGGCGGCGGGTGTGACGTCCATCAGCAGCACGTCGTTTTCCGCCGTGGGCAATCAAGCCAATGTCGGTGCCTTCGCGGCGCTGAAGGACGATGGTTCTGTGGTCACCTGGGGCGATTCCAACTCGGGCGGTGACTCGACGCAGCCCGTTGGTGGTGCCCTCACCGGCGTCACCGCCATCGCGGCCAGCGATCGCGCATTCGCGGCCCTGCGCAGCGGTGGCTCAGTGGTCACATGGGGCTTCGCCGAGAATGGCGGGAACTCCGCGTGTACGGCGTCGTTGTCGTGCGAGCCAGCCCCGGCCGGAATGCTCGCCAGCGGCGTGGTGGCCCTGTTCTCGAACCCATCTGCATTTGCGGCGCTCAAGCAGGATGGCTCCGTCGTGGCCTGGGGCTCACCGTCCCAGGGCGGTGACCCCGACTGCAACAGTGGGGCCCTCTGCACGGCTGCCCCGGTCGGATCCCTCGCGGGTGGCGTCACCCAGATCGTGTCCACCGCAGGCGCGTTTGCGGCGCGGAAGGCCGATGGCTCTGTCGTCACCTGGGGCTCCATCGCTAATGGGGGCACATCCTCCGCGCCAGTAGGGGGCACGCTGACCGGTGTCGCGCAGGTGTTCTCGAACGACGGCGCAGGAGCGGCCCTCAAACAGGACGGCTCGGTGGTGACCTGGGGCGATAACGACACCGGTGGCAATCCAGGGTGCGATCCCACCTCTCAGGCATGCAGCCCCGCACCTCCGGGAAGCCTCTCGTCGGGTGTCGTGTACATCGCATCGCCGTTCGTCGATACGCGCCTCGTGCCTGTGGCACCCACAACCCCGCCGGCTCAGGCCGGCGGCGGCAACGCGGCCCCCACGGCCACCCCGGCGCTGCCCGGCCGCACCACCTGCACCCCACGGGGCTGCACCACCAGCGGGCGTGTGCCCGCTGGTACCACCCGGGTCACGCAGGTTGCTGCGCGCACGTCCGCTGCCACGCAGCGCGGCGCGCGGCAGCGGGCCACAGCCACCAGTCGCGTGCGTGGCCAGTGCACCATTTCGACGGCAGCGCGCACCTACACATGCACGGTGCGCTTGGCGTCTGGTCGTTGGGCCATCACCACCCGCGCACTCACCGGGTCCACGGTCAGGGCGCAGTCGGTGAAGCGGGTGCGCATTGCGCGCGCCGCAGCCCGCCGCGCCGTCACCGGTTGATCGACTGAGGCCGCACATGTCGGCGGGGC
>CAZIQQ010000149.1:0-2722 GCA_964541555.1 uncultured Bifidobacterium sp.
GGACAGGAACTCCTGCACCATCTTCTCGCCGGCCTCGTGGCCCTGCTCGAAGTAGGCGCGGTTGATCTCCTTGAAGGCCTCCCACTGGGCGGGGACGTCGTCCTCGGCCATCGTGGCGTCGACCGGGCAGGCCTCGACGCAGGCGTCGCAGTCGATGCACTCGGACGGGTCGATGTAGAGCATCGTGGCCGTGTCCGCATTCTCCTCGCCCGGCGCGGGGTGGATGCAGTCGACCGGGCACACGTCCGCGCAGGAGGTGTCCTTGGTGCCGATGCAGGGCTCGGTGATGACGTAGGCCAACGGAGACTCCTCAGGCGATCGCTTCGCGGGCGCGGGCGCGCCCACCGAACGAGCGGAACTCTACCCGGCCGCGAGGGGGAGGGTAGTGCCCTGCGGGATACCCACGGATTCCGCTACCACGCGGGCGATTTCCGCCAGCGCCTGCCCCGCGGGGCTGTCCGGCCTGGCTGCCACCACGGGCAGCCCGTCGTCTCCCGCTCGGGCGACGTCGGACTCCAGCGGAACCTGCCCGAGCAGCGGCACGCCGAGGTCTTCCGCAAGCGCCGCGCCTCCGCCGCCCGAGAACACCTCGTACCGCTGGCCGGTGTCGGGAGCCACGAACCACGACATGTTCTCGACCACCCCGATCACCGGCAGCTCGACCCGGTCGGCCATCGCCGCCGCACGGCGCGCCACCCGCTGCGCCGTGAGCTGCGGCGTGGTGACCACCAGCACGTGCGCGGCCGGCAGCAGCTGCGCCAGCGACAGCGAGACGTCACCGGTACCCGGCGGGAGGTCCACAAGCAGCACGTCGGGCTCGTCCCAGAACACCTCGGTCACGAACGAGGTGAGAGCCTTGTGCAGCATCGGCCCGCGCCAGATGACGGGGTTGTCGTCGGCCGTCATGAACCCGATCGACATCAGTCGCACCCCGTGGCTCTCGACCGGGATGATGAGGTCGTCGAGCATCACGGGCTGCTGGGTGGCGCCCATCATGCGGGGGATCGAGTAGCCGTACACGTCGGCGTCGAGCAGCCCCACCGAGTGACCGCGCGCGGCCAGCGCCACGGCCAGGTTGCAGGTGATGCTCGACTTGCCCACGCCGCCCTTGCCCGATGCCACGAGGATCACCTTCGTGCGCGAATCGGCGGTGAACGGGCTGTCCTTCCTCGGGCCGCCGATGATCGACTCGCGCACCCCGGCGCGCTCCTCGTCGGTCATGGTGTCGAGCCCCACCTGAACGCCCTCGACCCCCGGAAGTGCCGCCACGGCCTCGCTCACCCGGCGCTGGATCTCGGCCTTCAGCGGGCACCCCGCCACCGTGAGCTTGATCGTGATGGCCACGCGCGACCCCTCGACCTCGACCGAGCCCACCATGCCGAGGGCGACGATGCTGCGGTGCAGTTCGGGGTCGAGCACCCTGTCGAGTGCTGCGATGACGTCGTCGCGCGTGATCACATGAACATCCGCGCGTACGGCTCGGCCTGGGCGAGGGTGACGCCCCAGCGGTCATGCCCGGGGTAGATCACCGTGTCACCGGGAAGCTCGTCGAAGATGCGCGCCAGCGAGCGCACCATGTCGTCGTGGTTGCTGCCCGGGAAGTCGGTGCGCCCGATTCCCATGGCGAAGATGAGGTCGCCCACCAGCGCCTGGCCGCTGTCGGCGTTGTACGCCACCTGCAGGCCGGGGGAGTGCCCGGGCGTGGCGATCATCTGGAACACCAGGTCGCCGCAGGTGATGGTGTCGCCGTCCTCCAGGATGGCCGCAGGGGTCACGCCCGGCGTGGGCGGGGGGTTGCCGAAGAGCGCCGGGTTGAACGGCGCGGGCGCCGCCAGCCAGCCCTCGTCACCGCGCCCCACCCACACGGGGATTCCCTGGGAATCCCACACGTGGTTCTCCACCACGTGGTCCCAGTGCCCGTGCGTGTCGAGCACGGCCACCGGCTCAACGGCCAGCGCGGCGATGGTCTCCGCCACCCAGCGGCTGCTGCCCGCCGCCGGATCGACGATGAGGGCGCTGCCTCCCTCCCGGTCGGCCACCACGTACGTGTTGGTGGCCACCGGCCCGAATGTGCCTCCGCGAACGATCATGCGCGGGAACGTAGCGCCCCGGGCCGCGTAGATTGACCCCATGCGCATCGCCGTGGGTTCGGACATGCGCCAGCCGGTCACCGACGCGGTGGTCGACTGGCTTCGCGAGCAGGGTCACGAGGTCGACCTGATCGGTCCGCTGGTGGACGGCGACGACACCGAGTGGGCCGAGGCCAGTGCCGCCACGGCCCGTGCCGTCACCGTCGGCAGTGCCGACGTCGCCGTGCTGTTCTGCTGGAGCGGCACCGGCGCGTGCATCGCCGCGAACAAGGTTCCGGGTGCCCGCGCCGCGCTGTGCGGCGACGCCGAGACCGCCCGCCTCGCCCGCAAGTACAACCACGCGAACGTGCTGGTCATGAGCATGCGCGCCACCTCGCCGGCCATCGCCATCGAGGCCACTCAGGCGTTCCTCGCCACCCCATGGGGAGAGGACGACTTCGACATCCGCAACGTTCGCGCGGTCGACGCCCTCGACTGACCGCAGGCCCCGCCCGCCCGCCTCAGTCGGTGGGCAGCAGCACCCACAGCTCAGGGCGCCCGGCATTGCAGTGAACCGCGCGGCCCAGCAGGCCCAGGCAGCACCACGACATCGGCAGCGCCGTGCGCGCCACGTTCCACGGCCGGGGGCCGGG
>CAZIQQ010000150.1:0-2602 GCA_964541555.1 uncultured Bifidobacterium sp.
TGCCGGCCAGCCCCAGCGCGCCGTACAGGGCCTCGGCGCCGGCCAGTTCCTCGGCGACGAAGAACTCCCCCGCAGCACCCAGTACCTGGATGCTCGCCGCAAGCACGATGGCTCCCGGCAGGTGGGCGCGGAGGGGAACGGGCTTCGAGGGCAGCCACGAGAACCCGAGGGTGATGAGCACCGTGAACACACCGATGCCCACGAGGAACGCCGCCACCCCGCTGAGCGGCCCCAGCCGGTTGGCGATCCATCCCGTCAGAGCGCTCACCAGGATGAACACGATGGGCACCGAGATGAGGGTGAGCAGGTTCGCCGGACGCGGCAGCACGCGACCGCTGGGCACCTGCCAGGCACGGGAGTGCACAAGGCGCAGGGCACGCAGCAGGGTCCACGCGAACCAGATGACCAGCCAGATGCCCGTGACCAGGAGCCACCAGCGCCCGCCCTGCGACTGCTCGGCGGCCTTCGACATGGTGGCCGCAACGCTCTCGCCCAGCGACAGGTTCTCGGCGGTGGATCCGACGTCGGTGGGCACCGCGAAGCCCAGCGCCCCGAAGGCCAGCACCGCCAGCGCCAGCGACCAGAAGAACAGCCGGTAGGCGAGTCCCCCGCCCAGAACGCCACCGGCGATGCGGCTGTCGCGCTCGAGCAGCCGAAAGCCGGTCTCGACCACGCGGTTGCGTGATCGCATGCCCTCCACCTGCCGCAGCCGCATGAGCAGCCATTCGCGCATGTGGCCGATGCTAACGCCTGCTCCCCGGTGACCTCCCCCGTTGGTACCGATCGGTTCCGGGCCGATGTCGACGCCTTCAGCGATCCGTACATCGACATGTCTGCCGAGCCCCGAGGCGGGTGGGCGCCACCTCGGCCCGGGGCTCGCGTCCGTCCGGCAAGGGGTCCGACGCCACCACCCGCACGGGCACTGACGGCACACGCGCCCTGGACATCCCGTTCGCGCTGCTCCTGTGAAATAGGGCCGCACATGTCGGCGGGGCGACCGTGGCCCCTCTGACCGTGGTCGCCCCGCCTGGTGCTGTGCCAGAAGCGGACGGCGCGTTACCTCTGCCTCTCACGCGTCTTCAGGAGTCCGCTACATGGTCTGCCGGTCCCTGACCGGTCTATGAGTGATTGTGCGCTCGCAGGGGCCCACTGGCGCCCCCCGAATGGCCAGACATGCGGGGAGGCCGGCGCATCAGGCGACGCACCATGCGCTGGTCACGTTGCCGTTGGGGCAGGTGGTGTTCGACCAGGTCACGCCGGTGACGTTCGCGTCCTTCGGGCGGGTGAGGTTCGACCCGGTCAGATTCGTACCGGTGAGGTTCGCGTACGACAGGTTCGCGCCCGCCGCCAGGGCGCTGATGACCACCGCATAGGACAGGTTCGCGTACGAGAGATTCGCGAACCAGGGCTTCCCGTACGAGAGGTTGGCGTACGACAGGTCCGCGCCGGACAGGTTTGCGTACGAGAGGTCCGCATAGGTGAGGTTCGCGCCCGCCAGATCAGCATTGGCGAGGCTGGCGTAGGAGAGGTCGGCGTACGAGAGGTCGGCCCCTCCGCAGTTGGGCGCGCACGAGGGCGTGTTCGCGCCGTTGGCCTGCTTCCCGCCCGTGGGCGGTGCGTCAAACCGTGCGCCCGTGATCTTCGCGCCCCGCAGGTCCGCGTGGCGCAGCTTCGCCCCCCGGAAGTCCGCGTTGCGAAGGTCGGCTCCCCTGAAGTCAACGCCGCGCAGGTCGGCCTTCGTGAACTTCGCCTTCCTGAGGTTGCCGTGGTGCTCGACGGTCCAGCGATGTATGACGCCGCGGCAGTCAGCGCCAGGCCCGAGCACGCAGGTCTTCCTGCCGGTGCCGATGGTGGTCGACTGATCGCCGACGAGGACGGTCTTCGAGGTGCCGTCGGCGAGCACGGCGGGTGCCGCCACGGCGAAGCCTCCTGCTGCCAGGGCGGCGGTGGCGAGGATGGCGGTGGTGCGAAGGCGCATGGGGAGTCCTTGGCGAGCGAGGTTGCGGTGGCAAGAGGGTAATGGGCGCCGGGGTTGGATCAGGGGCGGCGTCGTGGCTGCGGCCCTGGTCGCCCTCGTTATCGCTGCCGTGGCGGGGCGCCTCCAGGCCCGTTCGGCTCGGGCGTCCGCAAGGCCTCGCAGGGGTGGCGGCTAAGGTAGGGGAGCCTCGTTCGGGGGAGTGTTCACACCTACGTCCACACTTTGGCCCTGACGAGTGCTCAGGCCCGCAGGTGGTATTGATTGGCAGCGATAGGAAGTAAGCACCAGCGGGGTCTTCTCATCACATACTGGTACATCGCCCTCGTAGCTCAGGGGATAGAGCACAGGATTCCTAATCCTGGTGTCGCAAGTTCGAATCTTGCCGAGGGCACTGGAAATTCGCGTTGAGGGGATTGGAGACAGCGTGGCGACGATCGAGATCGATGGAGATGACGCGGTCCTGAAGTTGGGTCGGATGGAAGCCATGGAAGCGGTTCATTCGCACACCATCTCCGCCCCGCTGTCAGCCGTGCAATCAGTTGAGGGGGTGGATGACCCCTGGCCCAACCTGCGTGGCGTGAAGGAAGTGGGCACGGAGATTCCCGGCAAGAACATGATCGGCAC
>CAZIQQ010000151.1:0-2572 GCA_964541555.1 uncultured Bifidobacterium sp.
CTCAGCCGCCTTGCCGGCCAGGCGGCGGGGCTCCTCGAGACACGCGGGCGCGAGGCCAGTGGGCGCCGTCGGGCGTCGGACAACGCCGGGGTGGTCGACGACTACACCGGTTTGATGCTCCGTGATGGGCTGCTCGCACACCTCGCCTCGACCGGACCCCTGCCCCGCGTGTCGTCAGCACTCGCGCTGCGCGTGGAGGAAGTCGACGCGGCGGGTCCCCGGGCGGGACTCCTCGCCAAGGGGGCGCTCCGTGCAATCGGGCGCGCGATCGTCGGGTGCGTTCCCGACACCGCCGAGGTCGCCCGCGCCTTCGGCATATTCATCGTCGTCCTTCCCGGCATGGACGCCGCCGCCGCGCGGGGGGTCGTCGCCGCGGTCCGCAACCGCCTCCGCGGGGCCATCATGGTCGGCGACGACCTCTCACTGCACGTCGGCCTCACGGCGGGAATGGCGACGGCGCTCGGTCCCGTGCCGGTGGTTCCCGATGACCTCGTGGCGGCGGCAGAGGATGCCCTGCGCCAGACCGGCACGTTCGGGCTCACATCCCTGCTCGTGGAGAGCGACGTCCGGGAGGCCCGTGCCCGCACCGCGATGATCCGACAGGGACTCGGCGCGGCGGTGACCAGCGGCCAGCTGGTGGTGCACTACCAGCCGATCGTGGCCCTTCCGGGCGGTGATCCGGTGGGTGCCGAGGCGCTCGTTCGCTGGCGTCATCCCGAGCTGGGGCTGATCGGTCCGGATGAGTTCATCCCGTTCGCCGAGGACATGGGCATCGTCCAGGAGATCGATCGCTACGTGATGCGGCGCGCACTTCGCGACTTCGCCGCGGGCCGTACCCCGGGCACGGAGATCAGCGTGAACCTCTCTCCCGTGAGCATCCGCGCCAGCCTCCCGGACGTGGTGGCGTCAGACCTGCGGGAGGCCCGCGTCAGCCCATCGTCACTGGTGATCGAGCTCACCGAGCGGGTGCGGATAGACACCGACCCCGAGGTGATCGACGTGCTCAACGCGCTGGCCCTCACGGGTGCCCGCCTCGCGGTGGACGACTTCGGCGCCGGCACCACATCGCTGGCGCATCTGCGGAACCTCCCCGTGTCCCGGCTCAAGCTCGACCGGTCGCTCATCACCGACCTCAGCAGCAGTGACGCACCCAGGGCCAAGTTGGTCGTGCGCACGCTCACCGACCTGGCCGGGCACCTCGGAATCGAGATCCTCGCCGAGGGCGTCGAAGATGCATCCCAGCGTGACGCCCTCGTCGAGGACGGCGTCACGCTTGCCCAGGGGTACCTGTTCGGCCGCCCCGGCCCCCTGCACGAGGCCTAGGCCGGACCCAGGAGCACCCTGGCGCGCCCGGCGGCCTTGGCGGCGTAGAGCGCGGCATCGGCACGGCCCAGGGCGCGGGCCGGGTCCTCGCCGGGGATGAACTCGGCCACGCCCGCGCTGGCGGTCTGCTGGTCGGGCACGGCGGCGATGAGCCGCTCGGTCATCAGCACGCAGTCCGCGGCCCCGCCGTCGACGATGAGGCCGAACTCCTCGCCGCCGATGCGTCCGAGCACGTCCTGCTGGCGGGTTATCGACTGCCACTGCAGCGCCGTGGACTCGAGGAGGCGGTCTCCCGCCGCGTGGCCATGGGTGTCGTTGAACTTCTTGAAGTGGTCGAGGTCAATGACCGCGACGCTGAAGGGTTGGCGGGCGGCCGACGCCTCGAAGGCCTTGCGCCGGAGCCGCGCCATGAAGACGCGCCGGTTCGACAGCCCCGTCAGGGCGTCCACCGATGCGGCATCGGTGGCGAAGCGAAGGGCTCCTGCGACGAACACGATGATCAGGAGCACGATGACGGTGAGGGCGTTGTCGGTGGCCGGATAGTGCTGTTCGCCGAGCACGGGGCCGTCGAGGATGGGTGGGAGGAGCACGAGCGCCGCGACCACGGGGAGGGACGCCACCAGCTGCCAGGTGGGCCCGTACAGCGCGAGCCACGCGACGGGGAGGATGAACAGGATGGTGTACCCGGCATCACCGGAGCCCTGGGCGTGTCGCAGCAGCAGCACTACGACCATGTAGGCGAAGGGGATCACGGCCTGCCACGCGGGCGGCCAGCGGTCCCAGGGCAGGGCGAGCGCCGCGATCATGACCAGGACGAAGAGGCCCGCCGACCAGATCGTGGCGTCGAGGTGCTGGCCCTCGGCGTCGGGGGTTCCGGTGGGGAGGAGGGTCAGGATCGTCGCGGCGAGCGCGATCACCCCGAAGGGCAGCACCCGGAGCCATCGGCCATCGCGTCGAAGTGGTCCGCCGTCACGCGAGAGGGATGCATCAGCCGCACGGGCGAGTTGGAGCGCCAGGATGTCGCCTGCGCGCCTGGGCTGCTTTGCGGGGGTGCCGGTCACCCGTCGGCTGGGGCGGGTCCCGCGGCCTCGGGCGGGATGATCGGCAGCTCAGTGGCATGCTGGACGCGGCCGCCGACGTGATACCGCAGGTCAACGACGTCGGCCTTCTGGTCGCCGTACACGCCGATGCCGGCCAGCATCACCATGCGGCTGCCGAAGCCCTTCTTGCGCACCTTCGGCTTGAGGGG
>CAZIQQ010000152.1:0-2479 GCA_964541555.1 uncultured Bifidobacterium sp.
GGCACGGCCGAGGCGGCTCCCGCCGACGTGTCGGACGAGGCCGACGTCAAGTCGGTGGTGCGCGCGTGCGTCGACAGGATGGGCGGGCTCGACGTGCTGGTGAACAACGCGGGCATATTCCCCACGCGTCCGGTGCTGGAGATGGAGACGGCCGACTTCGACCGCGTGGTCTCGGTGAACCTCCGTGGCGTGTTCCTGTGCACCAGGGAGGCGGCCCTGGTGATGGTGGACCGCGGTGGCGGCGCCATCGTGAACGTCACGTCGATCGACGCCCTGCACCCGTCGATGGTGGGCCTTGCCCACTATGACGCCTCCAAGCACGGGGTCTGGGGCTTCACCAAGAACGTGGCGCTCGAGTTCGCCCCGCACGGCATACGGGTGAACGCGGTGGCCCCGGGCGGGGTGCTCACCGAGGGCGTGCGCGACATGGGTGCCGACACCGCGGAGGCCATCGCGGCCTTCTCGGCGCGCATCCCGATGGGCCGCATGGGCGACCCGGACGACATCGCGCGCGCGGTGCTGTTCCTGGCCTCGCCGCTGTCGGCGTACATGACCGGATCGCAGGTGGTGGTGGACGGAGGCCGACTGCTCGCCTGACCCCGACCCGACCCGTGTGGACCCGGTGACAGGCACCGGGTCCACAGGGGGCTGTCGCCCGCCAGAATGGGGGAATGGGGTTTCCTCGTGCGCCTTCGTTTCCGATCAGTGCGGACTTCGTGACGGTGGAGATCCGGGCGGACCGTGAGCCCGAGCACCCCGGGGGGCGGCTGCTGCTGATGGATGGGGTGGAGGCCAGCCACGTGGACCTGGCCGACCCCACGCGCATCCGCTTCGAGTACCTGCGGCATCTGGTCGGGGTGATCGACGCCATGTTCCCGACGCGCGACGCGCTCGACGCATTCCAGGTGGGGGGCGGGCCCTGCACCCTGGCGCGTTACCTGGTGGCCACCCGGCGCCGCGCCCGCGTGCGCGTGGTGGAGCGCGACGCCGGCATCGTGCAGATATCGCGCGACCACCTGATGCTGGACGATGTGCCGCGGCTCGACGTGCAGGTGGGCGACGGCCGCGCGGCGCTTGCGGCGATACCCCCGGACTCCCTGGACCTGGTGGTGGTGGACGCCTTCGTGGGCCTCATGGCGCCCCATGCGCTCTCCACCGCCGAATTCATCGCCGACGTGCGTCGCGTGCTGCGGCCGGGTGGCCTGTATGCGATGAACCTCATCGACGTTGAGCCGCTCGAGCTGGCCCGCGCCGTGGCATCGGGGATGTGCGCCGAGTATCCGGATGTCGCGCTGCTGGCCGACCCTGCCGTGCTCGAGCACCGGACATCCGGCAACGTGCTGCTGCTGGCGACCGACCGACCGCTGCCCGCACAGTCGATGGGCCGTGCCCTCGCGCACGACGCGTCGCCCTGGGAGGCCCGCAGCGGGCGGTCGCTCTCGCGCATGCTCGAAGGTCACCCCCCGCTGCACGACGACGTGCCGCCCACCCACCAGCTGGCGCGCCTGGCGCCGCTGTGGGGGAGGGTGAAGCAGGCCCCCGGGCCCTAGAGGCTGTCGATCACCTGACGCGCCGCGCGCTGGCCCGAGCGCACCGCACCCTCCATGTAGCCCGAGAACCCGTCGTCGGAGTGCTCGCCCGCGAAGTGGATGGGGCCATACGGCCGGGCGAGGTCGGGCCACGATTCCGCCCTGCCCGGGCGGGCGGCGGAGTACGAGCCGCGGGCGAATGGGTCGCGTGCCCAGGCGTGCACCACCGATCCCCGCAGTGCCGATGCCGATGCGCCCCGCGCCACGCGGTCAACCAGCGCCAGCCGTTCGCGCACCGCGGCGTCGGGGGCGGGCCCGTGGTCGGGGCCCGCGATCACCACGCCCCTGCGCCCGCCCACGAGGGTGGTGAGCGCTGCGCCACCTGCGTCCTGCCCCATGGTGGCGGCCCACGTGCTGCCCAGCACGGTGTCGCTGGTGCCGTCGGCGTTCCACCCGGCGCGCTGCCACGCCGGCCGCGAGAACGGGATGATCAGCTTCGCGTTGGTGCCCATGCCGATCGCCGCAATGCCGGCCAGTACTGACCCGGGCACCCCCGATCGGCGCATGTCCACCCTGCCGACCAGGGGCGGCGGCAGCGTGATGACCACGGCGTCACCCCGCTCGGTGCGTGTTCCGCCGGGGCCCTGCATGGACAGGGCGACGCCCTCGGCAGCCCGGGCGATCGCGGTGATGCGGGTGGAGAGGGTGATGCGACCCGCCCCGATCGATCGCTGCAGGGCCCGCACCAACCGGATGGTGCCGCCATCGATGCGGTAGCGCTCCGTGTCGTCCTGCATCTCGTCGGCCCCGGCGCCGTCCGCCAGGTCTGCCACCACCCACAGCGCCGACAGGCCTGAGGGGTCCACCCCGAACTCGCCGCTCACCAGGGCCGCCCGGTACCTGGCGAAGGGGCTGGTGGGCCATCCCGGTATCGCCCTCGCAAGCCAGGC
>CAZIQQ010000153.1:0-2464 GCA_964541555.1 uncultured Bifidobacterium sp.
ACGGCGCCGCGCCATCGACCACCATCGGCACCGGAGCGAAGCGCTGCGTGCTGGCGCCCGGCGCCGACTGCCGCGGTGTGGTCGACCGCTGGACCATCGAGCACCACGGGAACCTGCGGAGGATCCGCTTCGCGCGCGCGAGGATCGTGGGGGCCGACTTCCGCGGTGCCGACCTGCGTGGCGCCGACTTCCGTGGGGGCACGTTCCGGCATGTGGACCTACGTGGCGCCAGGCTCGATGGGGCGCGGTTCTCGTCACTGCCGAGGCGCGGAAAGCCCGCCCATCAGGCCCGGGGCTGCAGCGTTGGCGGTTGCGACGTGACGGTGGTGACCAGCATCAGGGCGGAAGGGGCGGCCCTGCCGATGGCGGACATGTCGTGTGGCCAGTTGTACTGCGCGCCCGGCACCGGACCGCTCTTCGAGAACGCGCAATTCAGTGGCGCCAATCTCTTGGGCGCCAACCTCTCCGGCGCCACCACCAACCAGTCCGTGCAGACCGTGTTCGCCATGACCCTCGGGCCCGTCCTCGTGAACGCCAACCTCACCAACGCCAACCTGGTGAACGCCGACCTGTCCAACGCAACGGCGATCAACGCGAACCTGACCGGTGCCAACCTGACCGGTGCCAACCTGTCGGGGGCCAACATGTCGGGCGCGAACATGCAGTCGGCCAATGCCACGCGCACCAACTTCGCCAACGCCGAGTTCCTCTACACCAACCTGAACGGCATGACGTGGAACGACACCACGTGCCCGGGCGGCAACGTCACGAGCAGCGGCTGCTGACCCGGGTATGACCTCCACGCGCGCCGGTGGCGCGACGCGAACAGGGCGCGCACGGGGAGGACCCCGTCGGTAGCCTGAACCGCCCCACCCCACAGCGGAGATCCTGCATGCGCCGTCACATTCCCCTGGCCCTCGCGGCCTGCACCGCCATGCTGGCTCCCGGTTCCGCGCTCGGAGCCATGCCGTCTGCTGCCACTGCCGACCGCGCCGTGGTGGTGATCCAGGGCGGGGGTGCCCCGCATCCGTATTCCACGCCCTGGGCGGCGTGCGATGGCGGGCGGCCCCAGTTCGTGCAGGCGCTCGTCGACGCCGGGCTCCCGGTGTTCACCGCGCCGGGCTACAGCAACACGCAGGTGAGCACGGCGGGGGAGACCGGCTGCCCACCGCAGCCGCCGGTTGACGTGCAGTGGAATACCTCTGGCTACCCCACTCAGACGGGTCAGGCAGTGCTGGGCTTCCTCGGGTACCTCAACGCCACCTACGGCTACCGCACGTTCGACGTGGTGGGCTACAGCTACGGCGGTGTGGTGGCGCGGGCCACGGTGGCGGCGCTGAAGGCGCAGCCCGGTGCCGCATCCATGGCCCCGGCGTTCTCGTACGCCCGGGCGGCGGTGGGCGCCGGCGTATCGATTCCCTCGATCGTCACCATGAACAGCCCGCACTTCGGAAGCCCCACCTACGACATCGCCTTCGACCCCGCCACCTTCATGCAACCCGTGCTCAGGGGCTGGGGGCAGCAGTTCGCCGACGCCGGCGCCGGGCTGCGCATCTTCCAGGTGACGGAGGGCGCGGGTGCCATCCAGGTGCTCTCCACGCAGGGGCACGCGAAGCGTGACCCCCGGGGGTGGGATGCCCGGCAGGCCGGCATGCTGAACGGCGTGGCGCTCACCCTCATGGCGGGTGACTACTGCGGCCAGACATGCACGTCGGGCGGCGCGGCCGGGCGAAAGGCAACGAAGAAGGGCCTTCGCACCGACGGCACCGTGCCCGTGTACAGCCAGCTGATGCAGCGGTGCCCGTCGTCGTGCCCCACCCCGCCGAGGGAGGTGTACGTCCCTGCGGGCCTGCTGCCCAAGGGCGTGGTGCGCAAGACGTTCCCCACCATCCACTCCGGCTACGACACCAAGCGCCTTGGCCTGCCGAAGGGGCTCTCGGTGTCGAGCAACCCGACCGCCATCAGGTACCTGGTGAACACCACGGTGTCGCGCTGGCGCGCAGCCGGGGTGCCGCTGCTCACGCCGTAGTCCGCAGGCGCGATGGGCGCGTAGCCTCACCTGCATGAGCGACATGACCGTGCTGATCCAGGTGAGGGCGCGCCACGACGATGCGGGCCAGGCGCTCATCGAGCGCCTCAGGGCGACGCTGCCACCCCGCATGAAGAGCGTTACCGGTTCGCTGCCCGACGGCCGCGAGCAGCCGAGGTTCCAGAACGCGCTGCTCATGAAGTTCAGGGCTCCTGCCAGCAACGCCAAGCAGACCCGCGAGATCGCCACCGATTACTTCCGGTCCGACCCCCGCCAGATGTCGGTGAACTACGCCGCGCTCACGCCTGCCACCGGCACCTTCGAGGTCACCGCCTACTCGCCGGACGGGCCCCCTGAGGATGTCGTGCTGCTGCGGGGCGATCGCGATGACCTCGCCTGGTGGGACATGATCGCGCAGGCCACCGACCCCACCGT
>CAZIQQ010000154.1:0-2238 GCA_964541555.1 uncultured Bifidobacterium sp.
GGGCCCGTATCAGCAGCACCACGGCGATGAGAACGCCGATGGCGATGATGACGGCGCCGAGGCTCTCGATGACGAGCACGATCCAGTCGACGGCCTCGCGCACGGTGTCCTGGGCGGTGTTCACGCGGCAAGGCTAGCGACGGAACCGGGGCCACCTCTGCTCCGTCGCACGCACGCGTAACCTGCAGGGCGTCACGACCCCCTTACCCTTGGAGGCGCCATGGCGGGCTACGAGGACTACCTCGGCTCGGTCGACTTCACCGGCTTCCCGTTCCCCATCCGCAACTGGGCACTGGCCCAGGGGCAGCTGATGCCCATCAGCCAGAACAGCGCGCTGTTCTCGTTGCTCGCCACCTACTGGGGCGGCGACGGGCGCACCACGTTCGCACTGCCCAACCTCGCGGGCCGCGTGCCGGTGGGGCAGGGGCAGGCCCCGGGGCTGTCGTACCGCACGCTGGGCCAGCAGTACGGCGTGGAGGCCGTCACCCTCACCAACTCCCAGCTGCCCGCGCACACACACCCCGTTCAGCTGGGTGGCACGGGATCGTCGGACAGCAGCAGCGGTCCGGCGCTGCAGGGCACCACCACCGGCGCGGGCGGCGGCACCGCCACCTCGGCTGCCACCGGGTCCAACCAGCCCGTGGGCATCCTGCCGCCCTCGCTGGTGCTGGCCCCGCAGGTTGCCCTCTACGGCATCTACCCGACCCGCGACTGACCCCCTGAGAGCAAGGAGATCCTTCCATGAGCGAGATCAACGACGCAGACGCCCCTCAGCAGCCCTCGCGGCGGCAGTTCCTCGCCGGTGCTGCCGGTGCGGTGGTGGGCGCGGGAGTGCTGGGTGCGATGGGCGCCACATCCACAGCTGCTGCCGCAGTGCGCCCCCGCACGTCCAGCGACCCCATTCACCCCGCGCTGCATTCCACGAAGAAGCCGCACCCGCACTACCAGCGCGGCAACTTCGAGAACGCCACAGGCGCGCGCATGCGCATCACCCTGCCGTCGGGCCCCGTCACCGTGACCATTGCCGACATCGAGCCGCTCGACCACGTGCGCGATGCCAAGACGGGCTCGCACCACTGGCACAACGCCTTCCGCGTGACGATGACGGGCGAGAAGGGCCTCAACATCCCCCAGGGCACCTACCCCGTGAGCGTGAACGGAAAGCAGTTCGACCTCTTCGTGGTGCCCATCATGACCACCGGTGACGCGCCGCGGTATGAGGCCATCATCCACCGGTCGTACCACCGCCGGGTCCGGGCCCATGGCTAGCGGTGAGGAGTACCTCGGCTCGGTGTCGATGGTTGCGTTCCCGTTCGCGCCCACAGGGCATGCCCTTGCGTGGGGTCAGGTCATGCCCCTCGATCAGAACGTCGCCCTGTTCTCGCTGCTCGGCACGTCTTACGGGGGCAACGGTGTGAACACCTTCGCCCTGCCCGACATGCGTGGCAGGGTGCCCGTTGGCCAGGGGACCGGCACGGGCCTGACGCCGCAGGCCCTTGGCAACAGTTACGGACGGGAGGCGGTCTCCCTCCTGGCCAGCAACCTGCCGGCCCACACCCACCCCGTGCAGCTGGGTGGTGCGGGCGCGTCCGACAACTCGGCGGGTCCCGCGCTTCAGGGAACCACCACGGGCGTCGGCGGCTCTGCGGTGCCGGTCGGGATAGCGGGGCAGAGCCAGCCGGTGCCCACCACGCCGCCGTCGCTGGTGGTCACCTGGCTCGTGGCTCTATACGGCATGTTCCCGTCACGTAACTGAGCCGCCCCGGAACGAAATGACGGTAATCCGGTAGGTTTATTGGACAATTTGGGCCACACGCCGAGCAGGCAGGAGAACGAAGCCGAATGAGCGACCACCACCGCGACACGATCGCCCTTCACGGCGGCCAGGTGCCGGACCCCACCACGAACGCCCGCGCCGTGCCGATCTACCAGACGACCTCGTTCGTCTTCAACGACGCCGAGCACGCCGCCAACCTGTTCGCGCTGGCCGAGCCGGGCAACATCTACACGCGCATCATGAACCCCACGTGGGACGTGCTGGAGCAGCGCATCGCGCAGCTCGAGGGCGGCATTGCCGCGTGCGCCCTGGCCTCGGGACAGGCCGCCGTCACCTACTCGGTGCTCAACGTCTGCCGCGCCGGCGACAACATCATCGCCGAGCCGCAGCTGTACGGCGGCACCTACAACCTGTTCGCGCACACGCTGCCGCAGTTCGGCATCGAGGTGCGCTTCGCCGAC
>CAZIQQ010000155.1:0-2195 GCA_964541555.1 uncultured Bifidobacterium sp.
CCGGCTCGCCGTGGCCGTTCATGGGAAGCAGGCGCGCAACGCCAGCCCGTGCGGTAGGTTCGGCCCATGACACGCGACGAGATCCTGGCGCTGGTGGAAGAGCGCGACATCAAGTTCATCCGGTTCTGGTTCACGGATGTGCTGGGGCAGCTGAAGAGCTTCGCCGTCACGCGCGAGGAACTGCCCGCGGCGATGGAGCAGGGGATGGGCTTCGACGGCTCGTCGATCACCGGCTTCAACGCCATCGAGGAGTCGGACATGATCGCCATGCCCGACCCCGACACCTTCGCGGTGCTGCCCTACCGCCCCGAGGTGCAGGGCGTGGCGCGCATGTTCTGCGACATCCAGCTGCCCACCGGCGAGCCCTACGAGGGCGACCCCCGCCAGATCCTGCGCCGCGCCCTCGAGCGCGCGCGGGCGATGGGGTACGACCACTACTACCTGGGCCCCGAGCTGGAGTTCTTCTACTTCAAGGACTCCCAGGGCACCGTGCCGCTCGACCGCGGCGGCTACTTCGACCTCACCACGCTCGACGCCGCCAGCGACCTGCGCCGCGAGACCGTCCTGGCGCTCGAGGCCATGGGAATCCACGTGGAGTACTCGCACCACGAGGTGGCGCCCAGCCAGCACGAGATCGACATGCGCTACGACGACGCCCTGCGCATGGCCGACAACGTCATGACCTACCGCACCGTGGTGAAGGAGGTGGCGCACCGCAACGGCATCTACGCCACGTTCATGCCCAAGCCGCTGGCCGACGAGAACGGCTCGGGGATGCACACGCACCAGAGCCTGTTCCGCGGCGAGAAGAACGCCTTCTTCGACCCGGCTGATGAGTACCTGCTCTCGGCAGACGCCAAGGCGTTCATCGCGGGCCAGCTGCGCCACGCGCGCGAGCTGTCGTGCGTGTTCGCGCAGTGGGTCAACTCGTACAAGCGCCTGGTGCCCGGCTACGAGGCGCCGGTGTACATCGCGTGGAGCCGCCGCAACCGGTCGGCGCTCATCCGCGTGCCGATGTACCACGTGGGCAAGGAGAAGGCCACGCGCTGCGAGCTGCGCGCGCCCGACCCCGCCTGCAACCCCTACCTCACCTTCGCCGCCCTGCTGCACGCGGGCCTCGACGGCATCGAGAAGGGCTACGAGCTGCCCGCGCCCATGGAGACCAACCTCTACGAGTTCGGCCCGGAAGAGCGATCGCGAGCGGGCATCGAGAGCCTGCCCGAGACCCTGGGCGAGGCCATCGAGATCGGCGCGGCCAGCGAGCTCCTGCTGCGGGCCTTCGGCGAGCACACCCACAACCGCTTCGTCGAGATCAAGCGGGCCGAGTGGGAGGAGTACCGCGTGCAGCTGACGCCGTTCGAGATGGAGCGGTACCTGCCGGTGCTCTAGGGCGCCCCGGTCATGACGGACACCACCCCCACCGACGTCTCGTGGCTGCCCGCCTGGGCGGACACCCTCATCTGGATCGTCGCCATCGTGCTGGTGGCGCTGATCAGCGTGTGGGTCGTGCGCATGGTCGAGCGCCGCGCGGTGGCGCGGGTGCTGCGCCAGGGCGAGACCGTGGCAGCCCGTCAGCGCGGCACGGCGCTGTCGGCCCTTGCCGCGGGCATCATCTACGTGGTCATCCTCACCGCGCTGGTGGCGGTGGTGGCCGCCGTGTTCGGCGCCAGCAGCGTGGCCGCCATCTCGGGGTCGGCCTTCGTCATCCTCGTTCTGGGCTTCGCCGTGCAGCGATTCCTCGCCGATGTGGTGGCCGGCTTCTTCATCCTTTTCGAGGGGCAGTTCGCGGTGGGCGACCTGGTGGTGCTGGAGAGCACCGTGCCCATGGGCATCGTCGAGCGCGCCACGCTCAGGGTCACCACCATCCGCGCGATGAACGGCGACGTCATCTACATGCCCAACTCGCTGGCCAAGGGAGTGCAGCGCTTCGCCCACCACGCGCGCGCCATGGAGATCGGGGTGCTGGTGACCGATGTCGCGCCGGTGGCCCGCGCCGTGGCGGATGCCGCCGACCTGGTGGGGCCCGGTGGCGTGAGGTTCATCACGGCGCCGATGGTCACGCGCACCGACGACATGGGCGACGGCCTGCACTGGGTGCGCGTGCGCGTGGATGTGCCGCCCGGGTTCGAGTGGATGGCCACGGGCCTGCTGGTTGATGTCATCCGCGCCCGGTGCGGCGACGCCCTGAGGGGCGA
>CAZIQQ010000156.1:0-2170 GCA_964541555.1 uncultured Bifidobacterium sp.
CAGTGGTTTGCCGACGAGGGCGCGGTCGAGACCGTCGACCTCACGCTGCCCGAGAACAACGTCTTCGGCGAGAACGTCTTCGGCCCCGCCGCCCAGCGCGCCCGCCTGCCCAAGGCCGTGTACCGCAAGCTGCAGGCCACCATCGAGCGCGGCGCAGAGCTCGACCCCTCGATCGCAGACGCCGTGGCGTCGGCCATGAAGGACTGGGCGCTTGCCAAGGGCGCCACCCACTACACGCACTGGTTCCAGCCGCTCACGGGATCGACCGCCGAGAAGCACGACTCGTTCTTCGGCCCCACGGGCGAGGGCACGAGCATCGCGGAGTTCTCCGGCAAGGAGCTCATCCAGGCCGAGCCCGACGCGTCGTCGTTCCCCACCGGTGGAATCCGCGCCACGTTCGAGGCCCGCGGCTACACGGCGTGGGACCCCACGAGCCCCGCGTTCATCCTCGAGAACCCCAACGGCGCCACCCTGTGCATCCCGACCGCCTTCATGTCGTGGACCGGCGAGGCGCTCGACAACAAGATCCCGCTGCTGCGGTCGATGGAGGCCCTGAGCAACTCGGCGCTGAAGGCGCTCGACCTGTTCGGCGACCACGACTCCCAGCGCGTGTTCACCACGGTGGGCGCCGAGCAGGAGTACTTCCTGATCGACGAGCAGTACTACTACGAGCGCCCCGACCTCATCAACACGGGTCGCACGCTGTACGGCGCCAAGCCGCCGAAGGGCCACGAGCTCGACGACCACTACTTCGGGTCCATTCCCGAGCGCGTGCTGGCCTGCATGATGGAGGTCGAGCGCGAGCTGGCCCGCCTGGGCGTGCCCATCAAGACCCGCCACAACGAGGTGGCCCCGGCGCAGTACGAGGTGGCGCCGATCTTCGAGAGCTCGAACGTGGGCGCCGACCACCAGCACCTGGTGATGCAGACGCTGCAGAGCGTGGCGCGTCGCTACGGCCTGGTGGCCCTGCTGCACGAGAAGCCCTTCGCGGGCGTGAACGGATCGGGCAAGCACAACAACTGGTCCATGGGCACCGACACGGGCGTGAACCTGCTTGAGCCCGGCGACACCCCGCACGACAACCTGCAGTTCCTGTTCTTCGCGGCGGCGGTCATCCGCGCGGTCGACAAGTACCAGGGCCTGCTGCGCGCCACGGTGGCCACCGCCGGCCAGGACCACCGCCTGGGTGCCAACGAGGCGCCCCCGGCCATCATCTCGATCTACCTGGGCCGGGAGATCCAGCGGGTGTTCGAGGCCATCTCCAAGAGCAAGGCCGTGAAGTCGACCCCGCGGTCGTTCCTGGGCCTGGGCACCCCGGTGCTGCCGCCCATGCCGCTGCACGCGGGAGACCGCAACCGCACCAGCCCGTTCGCCTTCACCGGCAACAAGTTCGAGTTCCGTGCCCTGGGTTCCAACCAGGAGCTGGGCCTGCCGAACACGGTGCTCAACACCATCGTGGCCGAGTCGGTCGACTACATGGCCGGCGAGCTGAAGAAGAAGCTGGCCAAGCGCGGCGCCAAGCTGGAGACCGCCGTGGTCGAGGTGGTGCGCGACGTCTACAAGCAGCACGGTCGCGTGGTGTTCGACGGCGACGGCTACTCGGAGGCCTGGCACAACGAGGCCGAGAAGCGCGGCCTGCTGAACCTGCGCACCACGCCGGACGCCCTGCCGCAGTTCGTGGCGCCCAGCACGGTGCAGGTGTTCACCAAGTACAAGGTGCTCGACAAGCGCGAGCTCAACGCCCGGTACGAGGTGTACGTCGAGCAGTACATCACCAAGGTGAACATCGAGGCGGAGACCGCGGCCAACATGGCGCGCACGCTCATCCTCCCGGCCGCGCTCAGGCAGATCGAGCTGTGCGACGACGCCGGAATCGCCTCGCTCACCGACGAGGTGCGCGGCATCACCGAGGACTTCGTCGCCAGGATCAAGGCGCTGGAGTCGGTGAACGCCAACCACCCGCACGGCACGCCCATCAAGCACGCGCAGTACATGCGCGACAAGGTGCTGCCGGCCATGGAGGCCGCGCGTGAGCTGGCCGACAAGCTGGAGGGCATCGTGGCCGACGACCTCTGGCCGCTGCCGAAGTACCAGGAGATGCTGTTCGTGAAGTAGCAGCGCACGCTGCATCGCTGCTCCGTGAACGACGAACGGGGTGGGATCTTCGGCA
>CAZIQQ010000157.1:0-2111 GCA_964541555.1 uncultured Bifidobacterium sp.
GCCCGACATCGCCGACACGGTGTCAACGGGGCCCACGTGCGCAGTGGCGCGCAAGGCGCTCATCGTGCGCCCCTAGAACCCCTCGTAGTCATCCCGGTTGAGGAAGAACCCGTTCCCCGACTGGTTCTCGCAGGTGATGCCGTCCTTCTCCGACTCGCAGGTGAAGTCGCCTGTGGGTGATGTCCAGGTGCCGCCGTAGGGCACCGCGGGGCCGTCGCCCGCGACCTCGTCGGAGTAGTCGGCCTCGGGCTCGCCGTAGGCCGGCAGCAGCACCGCGTAACCGTCGTTGGCGCTCGAGCAGTAGAGCCCGTCGTCGAACTCCTCGCAGTCGATGTTGCCCGTGGGAGACGAGAAGGTGCTCGAACCCTCGGCATCCGTGCCGGACTCGGCCTCGGGGGTGTCCTCCGGCGTCGCGCACCGGGCCAGCGGCTGCGGGTCGGGCGACTTCACCCAGCCGCCCAGCACCGGCCGGGCCTTCGACACCGGCACGCCGAAGCCGATGCCCGCAGACTCCTCGTCGCCTGCCACCACAACGCCCACCACGTCGCCCGCCTGGTTGATGATGGCCCCGCCGGAGTTGCCGGGGTTCACCGCGGCGTCGGTCTGGAAGAGGCCCGTGTAGGCGGTGCCCTCGATGTCCATGTCGCGGCCCTGGCCCGTGATGGCCCCACGGGTGGCGGTGAAGGGAAGCCCCAGCGGGTAGCCCAGAGCGATGACGTCGCGGCCGATGGGCATGTCGGCGCCCGGGTGGAAGGCCAGCACGCGAGCATCGAGGGGCCCGTCGGCGCGAAGCAGGGCCAGGTCGTTCTCAGGATCGGTGCCCACCACCGTGGCCGACACCTCCGACCCGCCCTCCGGCGTGAGGGAGATCTCGCTGGCGCCCTCCACCACGTGCGCGGCCGTGGCCACCAGGCGCGGGGCGATGACGAACCCGCTGCCGTTGCCCTCGTCGTTGCACGTGGCCACGTCGATTCGCACCACTCCCTTGCGGGCCGCGGCGATGGCATCTGCCGCGCTGCGCTCCTTCGCCGGCTCGCGCTCGGTCACCGTGACGGTGGCGGCGTCTCCCCCGCAGCCCGCGCCGATGGCGCAGGCGGCGGCCAGCGTCGCGGCGGCGAGGGTGATGCGGCGGACTGCTGCGTGCGATGCCAGGGCGGGCTCCCCTGATCGGGATGGTCACACGGGGTTCGTCCAGCATACGGCCCAGGTTCCCGGGAGCGGCGTAAGGAAGCCCACGCCGCCAGCTGACCCTTCCCCGCATGTGGCACATCGAAGTAGTGCACGGAAGCTTCTACCCCGACGACGAGCCCGGCGCGCTTGGCGTGCTGTTCGGCGTGGACAGCGACGACGAATCGAGGGTGGCCCTGATCGTCGATCCCGAGTGGCTGCGCACGCTGCTCGCGGGCATCGAGAACGGCCACGACATGGGGCGCATGCAGATCCCCCCCTCGGTGAGCCTGCCCATCGCCCTGCAGGGATGGGATGACGACTGGGACGAAGGGGAGTGCGAGGAGATCGACCACATGCACTGGCTGTTCCGGTCGGCCGGGTGGGACTGGCCGCTGCTGAGGAAGGTGGTCGATCTGCTCGAGGGGCTGGAGGATCAGGAGGTCTGACCCACGGGTGACGTCCTCATGAGAGGCTCCACCTAAGGAGAGCGCAGGCCCGCGGTGACAACCCCCGGTAACGATCGCAACAGGGGGTATGGGACATGAAGCGCAGCATCACGGCAGGGCTCGTTGGGGCGGCGGCGGCGGGCCTGATGGCGGCAGGGTCGGCGCAGGCGGCACCGGTGTTCATCAGCGCAGCGCAATCCACCGGAAGCGGCGTGTACATCGAGCTGCGAGTGAGGGCGCAGGGTGGAACCCGCTGCAAGGTGAACCTGTTCACGCGTGTCTTCTTCGACACCACTCCCATCCGCAGCACGGGCGGCCTGGGTCGGCAGAGCGTGAACGCCTGCGACGAGGAGAACTACTCGGTCACGGTGCCCAGCCGCATCTCGCGTGGAACCCGCTACGTGGTGTGCGTTCGGGCCACGAACAACGACAACTACGGTCAGGCCGTCGCGCACACCTCGTGCCGCAGGTTCCGGGGGTAGGAGGGATCCCCCA
>CAZIQQ010000158.1:0-2018 GCA_964541555.1 uncultured Bifidobacterium sp.
TGCCGTCGTCGCTCACCACGAGCTCCACCGACCCGTCGAAGCCATCCATCCACGCTGCCCAGCCGTCGAGCGTCGGCTGCAGCCGACGCTCCTCGTTGTACGCGGGCACGACGATCGAGACGTCCATTGCGGTAATGCTCGCATGCCCGTGCAGCATCCGGGTCTCACCCCGTGTCCTGGGCGGGGTAACGTTACGGGATGCGGTTCTCCCCGTTTCGCGCTTCTGCCCTCGTGTGCTGCTTCGCCGCCGCCGCATGCGCGCCCGCGATCGGGAGCGTCGGCAAGGTGACTGATTTCACCTCGAAGATCCCGGTCACCTCGAAGTCGTGGGTGCTGGCAGCCGCCCCCGACGGGGCGATCTGGGTGGGCGAGACGTCCACGTCAGGGGGATCCCAGGCGACGTCCCGGCGGCCTCCACGTGCAACGCGCCTGTCCATGCGCGAGCACGGAAGCAACGAACCGCATCTGAGGGTGGGACGCCTCTCGCGCGACGGCTCGATGCGTTTCTTCGACATCGGCCAGCCGCTGTACTCGACACCCGGTGGCATCGGCTGGGCGGCCGGCCGTATCTGGCTCGGTGTGACGCGCGGCAACAATACGGGCGTGGCCGCGGCCATCTCCCCGGCGGGTGACGTGGACGCCACCGTGCCGCTGCCGGGCCAGGGCGGCGGCCCTGTGGCCGCGGGGCCGGACGGCGCGCCCTGGATGCTCGTGCCGGGCGCATCGGCCGGCCTTGTGCGCCTCAATGCATCGACCGGCGCCGCCACGCCCATCCCCGGAACCCCTGCGGGCCGCATTCCCGCCCCCGGGGCCGCGGGCACGGCGCTGGCCCTCAGCAGTGGCTCGATGCTCTACACCACAGGCGACCCCACCGTCATCGCGTCCGTGGATGCCGGTGGCGCCACGAGCAACGTCACGCTCGGCGGCACCGTCAACCCCATAGACGTCGCGGCCGGTGTTGATGGCTCTGTGTGGTGGACGCCCAACGGCGCTGGCATCGGCACGGTCGTCCGCCAAGCGCCAGGGAGCTCATCGCGCCAGTCCTTCGCCATGCCCACTGGCACCACCGGCGAGGGCATCGTCATTGACGCCTCCGGGGTCGCCTGGGTGCTGACGGGGGGCAATTCCATCGTGCGTGTGGACACCTCGGGGGCCACGACCACCTCGATCACCCCCGCCGCGGGGACGGGGGTGGTCACCGGGGCGGACGGCAACGTGTGGGTCGTCAGCTATCCGCGCGGGCTCTTCCGGGTTCTCACCGGGGTCACCCCTGCGAATGCAGCCGCACCGACCCTGTCGGGCAGGGCCGTCGCAGGTGAGCGCCTCAGCGTCACCACAGGCGAATGGAAGTTCCTGCCGTCTGGCTACGGATACACGTGGCAGCGCTGCAAGGGGGCGAGCGCCTCCGCGTGCAACGACATCCCGGGTGCGACCGGGACGGCCTACCAGGCCTCGGTGGACGACGAGGGCGGCGGTATCCGCGTACTGGTGACCGCCACCAACCTGAATGGGATGTCGGCACCCGTGAGCTCGAACATGGCGACTGGCGACTCGCCGCCGGCTCGCTCCTCTCTCACCGTGGGAAAGCCAACCCGCAAGGGATATGTCATCTCCACGGTGGTCACTGCGGGCGCTCCAGGCGCGGTCTCCCAGGTGGGCACCGTGCCGGTGGGCTCAAAGCCGTCGGAGGTCGAGAACAAGCGCATTCCCAGGGCTGTGCGGGCCTGCGCGCCCAAGCCCATCACCATGAAGGCGGCGCGCCCGCGCACCATCAGGTGCGTGTTGTCGCCACGGGTGAGGAGCCTCCTGGCATCCCGGAAGCAGGTGGTCACGCTCAAGACGACCTTCGCCTCGAGGGCCGGCGCCAAGACCACGGTGACACGTCGCATCACGGTTCCGCGCATGCCCAACAGTCGCTGAATGCAGCGCGCGCCGCGACTCCCTGGGGAGCGCGGCGCGCGGTGATGGCGAGACCCGGACTCGAACCGGGGACACCACGATTTTCAGTCGTGTGCTCT
>CAZIQQ010000159.1:0-1986 GCA_964541555.1 uncultured Bifidobacterium sp.
GATGGTGGGCACGTTGTGGTCGGCGGTGGCCAGGGTGCGGTCCGGGCGGCGCACGGGGCGGCCGGCCATGCGCAGCCCGTCGAAGGCCTGCGGCGACGTGACCTCGTGCACCAGGTGCAGGTCGATGTAGAGGATCGCCGGGCCCTCGGGGCCCTCGGGGACGACCTCGTGGAGGTCCCACACCTTCCGGAACAGGGTCTTGCCCACTGCCAACTCCTCCGTGGTCTCTCCGGCCGGCGGCTACACGCCGCTCTCAGCCATCCTCTCGGTTGAATCAGGGTTCCTGCTCGCCGTCACGGCCCGAAGGTACGCGATGGCGCTGGCCTCGAGCACGTCCGGAGACACGCCCTGGCCCGTGAAGTTGCGGCCGCCGATCTCGCACAGCACCCGGGCCTCGCCGAGGGCATCGGGCCCGTCGGTGACGGCCGACACCGAGTACTCGAGCAGCGTGCCCGACGATCCCACGGCGGCGTCGATGGCCCCGATCAGCGCGGCCACCGGGCCATCACCGCTGCCCTCGCCCTCATATTCGGTGCCGTCGGTGCCGCGCACGGTCACGCGCGCGGTGGCCCGGGCGCCCGACTCACCCGCGAAGGCGATCTCGCGCAGCTCGAGCGCGTGCTCGGGGTCCACCCGCATCTCGTCCTCCATCAGCGCCTCGAGGTCCATGGCGGTGAGCTCGCCCTTGCGGTCGGCCACCTCCTTGAAGCGCGTGAAGGCCTCGTTCAGGGCGTCCTTGTCGAGCTCGTAGCCCAGGTCGGTGAGCGCCTGGCGCAGCGCGTGCCGGCCCGAGTGCTTGCCCAGCACCAGCTCGCTCTTCATGAGGCCCACGCTCTGGGCGTCCATGATCTCGTAGGTGAGCGGGTTCGCCAGCACCCCGTGCTGGTGGATACCGGCCTCATGCGCGAACGCGTTGCGCCCCACCACGGCCTTGTTGGGCTGGATCTCATAGCCGGTCAGGCGACTGACCATGCGGCTGCTGCGGGTGATCTCGGGAGTCTCGATGCCCGACCACAGCCCGCCCAGGTCCTCGGCGCGCGTGCGCAGGATCATCGCCATCTCCTCGAGGCTGGCGTTGCCCGCGCGCTCGCCGATGCCGTTCACGCATACCTCCACCTGCCGGGCGCCCACCTCGAGGCCCGCCAGGGAGTTGGCCACGGCCAGGCCCAGGTCGTTGTGGCAGTGCACCGACAGCGTCACGCCCTCCAGCGACGGCGTGCGCTCGTACAGCTCGAGCAGGAAGCGCTGGAACTCGGTGGGCATCGTGTAGCCCACGGTGTCGGGGATGTTGATGGTGGTGGCGCCCTCGGCGATGGCCGCGCCGATGACCTCGGCCACGAACGCCGGGTCGGACCGCGTGGCGTCCTCGCACGAGAACTCGACGTCGGGCGAGAGCGAGCATGCCTGGCGCACCGCATCGGTGGCCGTGGCCAGCACCTGCGCCCGGTCCATGCGCAGCTTGTGCGCCATGTGGATGTCCGACGTGGCGATGAAGGTGTGGATGCGCGGCTTCCCGGCGTCGCGCACGCCCTCCCATGCCACGGCGATGTCCTTCTCGTTCGCACGGGCGAGGCCGGCGATGGTGGGGCCCTCCACCTCGCGCGCCACGGCCTGCACGCCTTCCAGGTCGCCGGGCGACGAGATCGGGAAGCCTGCCTCGATGACGTCCACCCCGAGGCGCGCGAGCTGCTGCGCGATCTCCACCTTCTCCCTCAGGTTCAGGTGAATGCGCGGGGACTGCTCCCCATCGCGAAGGGTCGTATCGAAGAACTTGACGCGCTTGGCGTCGTCACGGCTGGCATCGTCGGCCGGCACGGGGGCTTCCTCCTGGCTCGTGTGGACTGATCCGAGTGCCGGGCGCATCCCGGCGTGGGTGTCGGTTCGCTCCCCCTACCGGGGGAGGAGCAGAAGGGCGCCCAGCGTGCCGCGAATGGCCAGGAGGTTCATGTTCGCGGTGGCGCTCATCGCCGTGCAGCGTAGCGCACG
>CAZIQQ010000160.1:0-1971 GCA_964541555.1 uncultured Bifidobacterium sp.
AGGGGCTGCGCACCGACCCCGCCACGGCGGGCATTCCGCTGGCGGCGTTCGCGGGACACACGAACGTCGACCTGCTCGACCGGGCGAAGGCGGCCGGCGCCGACCCCGTCGTGGCGCGCGGCCAGGCGGCCATCAGCACGGGCACGGTGGTGGAGGCCGCAATCATGGCCTCCACCACCTGACCGGCCGTCCTACCTCAGCGCGATGTTCTGCTTGACGATTCCGCCGGTGGGCAGGGAATAGACCACACGCAGGACGGTCCCCTTCGGCACCGTGCGGCCGCCGAGGATGATGCTGAGCCCCACGCTGCGCCCGCCGACCCCGTCCTGCACCACGGGCGCAGACGCGCTTTCCTTCAGCGTGCGGGTGCCGAGCTTCGATCCGCGCAACATCGGGATGCGCGTGCCGTTGCTGCGCTGCACGAGGAATGCGTAGCGACCGCTCGCCTCGTACTTGAGGCGGACGGACACGCGGCGGGCCGGGCCGCGCACGCCCCTTGCGGAACCGATCTTCACCGCGCCCTCCTTCGTGACCACCTGGGTGATCGGGGCGGGTGAAGGGGCCGGGGGCGTGGGCGTGCCCGATCCCGACAGGGCAACGGCATTGGGATTGCTGAGACCGGCATAGAGATCCGCAGCAGCCGGTGATCCCGAGATGTGGCCGACGCGGATGCTTCCCTGCCCCGGAGCGGTCGGGGGCGACGGCTGGTTTGCCCAGTAGATACGCCCCGTGGCGCCATCGAAGGCCAGGCCGCTGCTGCTGTTGTTGCCCTCGCTGTAGAGGGTGCTCGCGGCCCCCGAACCATCGAGGTTGCCCACCCGGATGAGCGAGTTGACGTCGGTGGTGCGCAGGGTCTGGTAACGCGTCCACAGCACCTTCCCGTTCGCGCTGTCGATCGCCAGGCCGTTGCAGCCAAACTCGTTGGCGAACAGCACCGTGGCCGGCTCGGAGCCGTCCAGGCTGCCACGCACCACGTTGCCGGCGGTTTCACCGTCCGAACCCGTGGCGGGGAACTCACACCAATAGAGGCGGTTGCTGGCGGCATCCAC
Source organism: uncultured Bifidobacterium sp. (assembly GCA_964541555.1). Lineage (GTDB taxonomy): Bacteria > Actinomycetota > Thermoleophilia > Miltoncostaeales > Miltoncostaeaceae > SYFI01. The sequence goes on from CAZIQQ010000160.1 coordinate 1,050, forward strand.
CAGCACAGACGACACCTGATAATTGGCGGCGCGGGTGTAGACCGTGGTCGGGCTGCCGGATCCGTCGAGGTTGGCCACCTGCAGAAGGCCCGGGGCGCTGGAATTTGAGGGGCGGAGGCCGAAGTAGATCTTGCCCGTCGCCGCGTTGATCGCCTGAGGCCCGAAGTCATTCGAATCGGTCGTGCTGGCGGCCGTGGTCGAGGCACCGGTCTTCGCGAGGTTCCACGCCAAAACCGGGAACGGGTTGACAGCAGAGAGGTTCCAGGCGATGGTGTTGCCGCTCACGGCAACGCGCGTGGGTCGGCCGGCGTTCTCGACGTAGGTGCTCACCGTCCCACCGCCGGCAAGGGGGGCGTACCCCACGCGACCCGTCGGGAACCCCGCGCTGGCGCTCGAGGTCTCCGCCCAGTAGATGTCGGCACCAGTGGCCGTTGATGCCGCAGCGCCGGCGGCAATTGCCACGACCAGCGGTAGTGCTTTCGCGCGGTTCATTGTCGTGACGTCCTTGGGAGTTGGAGGTTTGCTAAATGCAGGGGATTGTAATCCCGAGAACGTTGAGACCGAGATTGGACGAAGGCGGGTCGGCTGCGTGGCGGCCCCGCGCGATACGCGCCCGCCCTACGGAGCGGGGTCGGGCGCGGGCACCGGGTCCACGTTGGTGGGCGGCCCCGTGGGCTCGAGCGTGACGGAGTCGATGGGCGTCCACTCCGTGCCGGTCGGGTTCACCTCGTACCAGCTGGGGGTGCCGTTGGCATTCGGGGAACCCTGAGCTGAACATTACCGGGCCGACCGCTGCGGGCAAGAGACGAGGATCGTCACGCTGACGTCACTGACACCCACCCGGCCCGGCGCGATACCCTCCCGCCCCGTGAAGAACGCCGGTCTCTACCTACCTGCCCTCAAGCAAGGCGTCGTCGTGTTC
>CAZIQQ010000161.1:0-1843 GCA_964541555.1 uncultured Bifidobacterium sp.
GCTGAATGGAGTGACTGGTACACGCGGGAGGACGTCACGGGGTGGGTGCTCCCCCGCATCCTCCGGGACCGGGCCGAGGCGCACCCTGACCGCCCCTACATCCGGTTCGGAACCGGCGAGTGGGTGACCTACGGGGACATCGACGCGCGGGCCAACCGCATCGCGGGTGCGCTCATCGCGCGTGGCCTGCGCAAGGGCGAGTGCGTGTCGACGCTCATGCCGAACTCGGTCGATCAGGTGGCCCTGTGGTTCGGCATCCTCCGGGCGGGCGGCGTGCAGTCGCCCATCAACCTCGCCTACCGCGGCGACTTCCTCTCGTGGGTCATCAACCTGCCCGAGTCGCGGTTCCTGGTGATCAGCGACGACCTGCTCGACCGGCTCGACCACGTGGCGGCCGAACTGCCGGTGCTCGAGCACGTCTTCATATGGGAGTCGGGCCAGCGCACCGGCCCCGACCCGCGCGTGGCGCACGAGCCCTTCGGCGTGCTGGACGACGCCCCCGACTCGGACCCCGGCGTGGAGGTCTCGTGGGTGGACGACGCCCGCATCATGTTCACGTCCGGAACGACGGGGCGCAGCAAGGGCGTGATCAAGCAGCACGCCTCCGACTACTTCTCGGGCCGTACCTACATCGAGGTGTGCGGCGTCACCGAGGACGACGTCTTCTACACCTGCCTGCCGCTCTTCCACAGCAATGCCCAGGTGCTCAACTGCTACCCGGCACTCATCGCCGGGGCCCGCATCCAGCTGTCGGCGAGGTATTCGTCGACCAACTTCTGGCGCGAGGTCACCGAGTGCGGCGCGACCATCCTCAACACGGTCAGCGCGATGAACTACTTCATCTGGAACACCGAGCCCGGTGAGTACGACCGCGCCCACAACGTGCAGCGCATCATGGCCATGCCCGCGCCCAAGGACATCTACTACGAGTTCATGGAGCGCTTCGGGGTGCGCTGGCACGAGGGGTACGGGCTCACCGAGACCGGCATGGTCACCTATGTGCCGCCGGGCATCGAGAAGCCGGGCTCGTGCGGCATGGCCAGCCCGGGCTTCGAGGTGAGCGTGGTCGAGCCCGGCACCGACCGCCCACAGCCCGCGGGCGAACCCGGCGAGATCGTGGTGGACATGAAGTTGCCCAACATCGTCATGCGCGCCTACGCCGGAATGCCCGAGAAGACGGCCGAGGACTTCAAGAACCTCAAGCTGCACACCGGCGACCTGGGCGTGATGGACGACGACGGCTTCCTCTACTTCAAGGACCGCGTCAAGGACTACATACGGCGTCGCGGCGAGAACGTGTCGTCCATGGAAGTGGAGCGCATCGTGGCCTCCCACCCCGGGGTGCTCGAGGCAGCCGCGGTCGGCGTGGCCGCCGGCGAGGGCGCCGGGTCGGAGCAGGAGATCCTGATCTGCATCGTGCCGCGCGAGGGCGTGCCGGACCCCCACGAGCTGCTCACCTACTGCAGCGACAAGATGCCCTACTTCGCCGTGCCGCGGTACGTGCGATTCATGGAGCACCTGCCGAAGACCCCGACCGAGCGGGTGCGCAAGGTCGAGCTGCGCGAGCTGCCCCTGGACGACGGCGTCTACGACCGCGTCGTGAGCGGCCCCGAGATCAAGGCGTGACGTACGACGACGAGCTCGACCTGGGTGACGCCGCGGCGTTCATCCTGGGCGAGCGCCCGGGGCTGCACGAGGACGCCGTGTGGACCGTGCTGAACGAGCTGCAGGACCCTCCCGTGAGGAACGCCGACGGCATGGCCGTGGACCTCATCACGCGCCTGCACCCGGGCATGCGCGCGAAGGACATCCGGATGATCCTGGACGAGTGGCGCGAGTACGC
>CAZIQQ010000162.1:0-1835 GCA_964541555.1 uncultured Bifidobacterium sp.
GGCAGCGTGGCCTACCTCGAGCCCGTGGGTGTGTCGGGCCGCTGGGTGGGCACCATCACGCAGGCCGGCATGGCGCCGATCACGGCGCGCCTTCGCGTGGTGGGCGTGCGCGCGGGCCAGATGCCCGGATCGACCGACTACTCATCCCCCCTCTCCTGCGGGGGCACGCTCACGCCGATTGGCCGCGGCACGCAGCGGCGCGCCGTGCTGCGCGAGCAGATCACCCATTCGAGCAACCCCGCGTGCGTGGGGCTGGGCACCACCACGGTCACCCTGCGGGCCGACGGCCGACTGGCATACCGGTGGACCGGCGGGGGGCAGGTGTCGACCGGCGTGCTGAGGCGGGCCGGCTGAGCATGGGCGCGCGCATCGACATCGACGGCCGCTCGCTGGCCGGTCGCATGCCGGAGATCGCAGCGGCCGAGCAGGCCGTGATGGTGATCGGCCGCCCCGTATGCCCGGCATGCCAGGTGACCGGCGCCGGCCTGGAGGCCCTGGCGACCGCCCGCCCCGGCCTGCTGATGGCGTTCGTGGAGATGTGGGGTCCTGAGGACTGGCGGGCGCGGGGTGAAGCCGGATGGCCCGAGGGCATCAGCGTGAGCCCCTCGGCGGTACCCGCCATCGCCCTGCTCAGCCGGGGCGAGGTGGTGGCCACGAGGTTCGGCGCCATCCCCGCCCATGGCCTGGACCAGTGGATGGCCGAGCACTTCGGTGCGGCGGACACCCCGGTGCCCGAGGGCATCTCGGCCGCCGAGCAGGAGGTGCTCGACCGCACGGCAGCGCGGCGCGCCCAGCACGACGCCGTGAAGGGGCGCTGAGCGCGCCCACGATATGGGTGCTCGGGGATCAGCTCGATCCCGCGGGCCCGGCGTTCCGCGGCCACCGCCCCGGCGAGGCCCGCGTGCTGATGGTGGAGAGCGGGTTCGCCCTTCGCCGCCTTCCGTACAACCGCGAACGGCGGGTGCTGGTGATCGGCGCCATGCGGCGGATGGCCGACAGCCTGCGGGCGCGCGGCTGGATGGTCGACCTACGGCAGGCGCCGACGCTTGCCGACGGCGTACGGGGTCACGTGGCCGACCACGCGCCGGACGGCATCGTGGTGGCGCACCCGACCTCGCGCAGCGGCCTGGCCCTGGTGCGCAGGCTGCAGCGCGACCTGCCGGTGCGCATCGAGGTGCGCGACGCGGTGGGATTCATCACCCGGCCGGGAGAGCTGGGCGAAATCCTCGGGCGGCGCCAGCCGCGCATGGACACCTTCTACCGCGAGATGCGCAGGCGCCTCGACATGCTGGTGGACCCCGACGGCAAGCCCGTGGGCGGCGCCTGGAGCATGGACGCCGAGAACCGCCGGCCACCGCCGCGCACGCGCGACCTGGGGGCGCCCGCCCCCTGGCTGCCGGCGGCAGACGACCCGATCGACCGGGCGCTGCGCGATGAGTTCGCGGGGCTGCCCGAGACCGGATCGGGGGGCGAGCGGGTGATGGCGGCCACACCCGAGGAGGCCGAGGCCGCGCTGGACCGGTTCATCGAGGCCCGCCTGGCGGGGTTCGGCCCGCACCAGGACGCCATGATGGACGACGACTGGGCCATGTCGCACGCGCTCATCTCAGGACCCATGAACCTGGGGATGCTCTCCCCCCGGCACGTGGCCCGCCGCGTTGCCGATGCCCTGGGGGACGGTGCCCCACTGGCGTCGGTGGAGGGATTCGTGCGCCAGGTGATCGGCTGGCGCGAATACGTATGGGGCTGGTACTGGCGACGGCCCTGGCGCCAGGCCAACGCGCTCGACGCCACCGCGCCGGTGCCCGCTGCGCTCATGGGCGCGCCCACGCGCA
>CAZIQQ010000163.1:0-1794 GCA_964541555.1 uncultured Bifidobacterium sp.
GACACGTACACCGTGCCGCCATCTGCGCTCACGGCCACGCCGCTCGCCTTGGTGGTGCTGCCGATGGCCACGGCGCTCTGCACCGCGCCGGTGGCCGAGATCTTGAACAGGTCAGACCCGCTGTGCGCGCCGGCGCTCACGCCGCTCGCGACGATCCAGTATCCACCGCCCGGTGCGGGGGTGATGTCCTGCACCTGGCCCGTGGACAGCGCGGTGTCCACCTGGATGGGCTGCGTGAAGGGCGCGTAGCCCGGAGCCCCCACCGTGGCGCGGTCGATGGCGTTGGGCTTCTGCTGGCTGGTGAACAGCAGCGTGCCGTCGGTGTCGGTGCCCAGGCCGGTGGCGCCGAAGAAGGCCGTGTCATTGCCCCACAGCAGCGGGCGCGCGGTGGTCATGGCCGACCGGTCGAGCAGCTTGGCGATGGTGAAGTCGGCGCCCGCCTCGTTGGCGGTTACCACGAAGCGCTTGGTCGGCAGCACCGCCACGCCCTCGGGCTCCTCGCCGGTGGGTGCGAGGCCCACGAAGCGCGGGTTCAGCACGTTCGACAGGTCCACCATCGACACCGCGCGGCTGCGCTCGTTGTTGACGAAGGCGTACTCGATGCCATCGAGCGTGGCGACGTCGAGCCCCTCGGACTCCGGGCCGCGGTTGTCCGAGCGGTCATCCGACACCAGGCCGAAGTCGGCGAGGGTGCGCTCGTAGGCCGAGTTGGTGTCCGCGAGGGGCACCCCGGTGGAGGTCCACGTGGTGTACCCGCGGGCACCGCCCACTGCGGGAACCTCATCCACGTTGTCGGCGTTGGCGGCCTCGCCCTCGTTGGCGGTGATCAGCCGGGTACCGCCCGCGATCCACTTGATGGCGTCGGGCTCGCGCGGGGTGCCAATCAGCTGCGTGGTGAAAACCAGCTGGGCGTCGTCGGTGGTGTCGGTGAAGAAGGAGGACGACCCGGCGCTCCAGATGCCCTCCCAGTTTCCGGTGGCCAGGTCGAGGATGCCCACCCCGTTGTTCTCCTGGAAGCTCACGGCGGCCTTGTTCGCGCCGTTGATGTCCACGAACTCGGGCTGCACGTCGGTGTTGTCGGTGAGGTCCGGGTCTGCCGGCACGGTCACCGAGCGCGCCACGCTCCAGTTGGCGGGGTCTGCGCTCGAGATGTCGAGCACCTCGATGCTGCCCGTGGTGGTGGGCCCGCCGGTCATGCCCCAGCACGGGGTGGCCAGGGGGTCCCAGGTGCCCAGGCTCGGGGTGGCGCTGCTCCAGGCCGCAGGCGCGGTGGAGCCCGGCGCGTGCCGCGGCAGGCCCTCGCACTCGTTCTCGATGGCCACGGCGGCGAAGGTCCTGTCGGGCGACACCGCGATGCTGTCGGGCCAGTCGGCCACCTGAATGCGCCGCAGCACGGTGGGAGTGCTGGGCTGCATGTCGATCACCCACACCTCGTCGCGCTCGGCGCCACCGCTGGCCAGGTTGTCCACCTGCGCGGCGGCAAGGGCGTAGCGGTTGTTCACCGCGGCCACCGATGACACGTTGAAGATGTCGGTGGTGCTGGCGGGCGCCAGGCCGCGCAGCACCGGCGCCGTAGGCGTGGTGATGTCCCACACGCCCACCTGATTGCCCTGGGTGGCCACCATGCGGGTCTCATCGGGCGTGACATCCACGATCTCCGGCGACACCGTCGGGGTGAACGTGGCCTGCGTCTCGATGTCGAGGGCAGCGCTTGCTGCGGCGGGGATGGCCAGCAGGGTGGCGGCTGCGGCGAGGATGGCGCGTCGGCGCACTGGGGTGTACCTCCGGTCGGGC
>CAZIQQ010000164.1:0-1726 GCA_964541555.1 uncultured Bifidobacterium sp.
CTACTTCGAGCAGGGCCACGAGGCCGGCGAGAAGATGGTGCAGGAGTTCCTGTCCGCACGCGGCTAGACCTCGCCGACAAGCGATTCACCGGAGGGCGCCGAAAGGCGCCCTCCGTCTTTCCAGGGCGGCGGCGGTTCGCCCGCCACCCTTTTCCGGAGCGCTCCACCGGTCCGTCTCGCGAGACATGGCCGTGACGAAGGCTCAGCACCTGCTGGTACGGTGACGTTGCAACACGATCCCAGCCAGGAGCGCCATGCCCCCCTCCTTTCGCCCGAAGCTCACCTACGCCAATGTCATGGCGACCGCCGCCGTGGCGCTGATCGCCATCGGCGGCACGGGATATGCGGCCGTCACGCTGGCCAGGAACAGCGTCGGCACGGCACAGCTGAAGAAGAACGCCGTGACCGGGGTGAAGGTGAAGGACGGCAGCCTGACCGCCAACGACCTGAGCGCCGCCGCGCGGGCATCCCTGCGCGGCCAAACGGGCGCCACAGGTGCGACGGGCGCAGCCGGGCCAGGCACCGTCACCTGGGCGACCTTCGGGCGTGATGGCACGATCAAGGCGCAATCGGGCGGCGTGTCACTCGCCTCCCACCCGGTCAGCGGCGTCTACTACATCAACATGGGCACATCGGTGGCCAGGCGCGCACTGAGCGTGTCGTACGTCTCCGACTTCTCCGGGGGCGCTCCCCGGGGGTCCGCTGCGCCGGATGCACAGCCATGCGGGATGTCCCCCACGTTCCTCGCATGCAGCGCCGCCGGCACGGACAACACCAACCACGCGTTTGTGCGGACGTTCGAGGACACCTTGGCCCCGCCGACGGCGGGCGACCATGCGTTCACCATCATCGCCATCGGCTGACCGCCCCTAGTTCAGGCGGGCGGCGCGGATCTCGTCGAGCACCGTCTCCGCCACGCGGAGGGCCAGGGATGGCGGGGTCGTCGTGAGGAGCGAGCCCAGCAGGGCTTCGGCCTCATCGGGGCGTCCCAGTTCCACCAGCACCTCGGCCATCCGCACCCGCGGGGCCGGGTCCTCGGGGTCGATGAGGGCCAGCAGCTCGCAGCACCACAGAACATCGTCGGGGCGGCCACGGCGTCGGTACGAGCCCTCCAGGTTCAGCAGCATGCGGGTGACGGTGACCTGGGCCGGCACCGGCGCCAGGTGACCGGGTTCGAGGTCGGTGCCCGCGGAGTCGTGCACGATGCCCGCGAGCTCGTCGACCGTGCGGGTGACCCAGCCGTGGAACGGGTCGACGTAGCGCACGCGCCCGGCCGACAACTCGGCCACGATGTAGTGACCGGGCATCCCCACCCCCACGATCTGCGCCCCCGTGCGCCGGCCGACCGAGATGGCCAGGGCTGACAGGGCGATGGGCAGACCGCGGCGCCGGCGCATCACCTGGTCGAGGAACGAATTGCGCGGGTCGTCGTAGGTGCGCGCGTCACCCGAGTAGCCCTCCTGCCGGAGCAACTCGAACACGGCCTGGGCATCGTCGGGGCCCGCAAGATCGGCCAGGCGATCGACCTCGGCCAGCCAGCGAGAGGGATCGACCCCCGGGCGCCCCTCGGCCGCGATGAGCAGATTCGCCTCTGCCAGGTCGGGGTCGTCAGACCTCATGACCTCGGCCAGGCGGGCGCGGTTCTCCATGCTCACGGCACGCCGCCCGCTGGGCGCCCGAGGGCATCGGCCTGGGCCTCCTGCAGGCCCATGCGGCACAGCGAGAG
>CAZIQQ010000165.1:0-1722 GCA_964541555.1 uncultured Bifidobacterium sp.
CTTCTGAGCAGGGACTTTCTGTGAGGGCCACCGAGGACCTCGCCCGGGCGAACACGGACGAGCCATCACGGGGCGCACGCAGCGGGCGCCCCGCCCCCGACATCGCGGACGAGGCGATCGACGCCTTTGCCGGCGTCTTCGAGGCACCGGTGCGGGTGCGCTCCGCGGCGAAGGGCAGGGTCATCGTGGAGCTCGTGTTCGATGACGAGGCCGCCGTTGCGGCGGCCATTGATCGCCTCGATTCACCCCGGGCATCCGGGCCCGCCTAGGGGCCGGCTGCCCCGGGGGGCCGGGCCACGCGCCCGCCGGCGAGGGCTGCCAGCACCGCGCCCGCGGCGATGACAAGCAGGCCGATCCACTGGGTGGCGGCATCGGGTGGCGTAAGCAACCAGAAGGCAAGCAAGCCGGTTGACGCCGGGCCGAGCACGCCCACGGCGCCCACCAGGTCGGCCCCCATGTGCTCGAGCGCCCAGGTGCGACCGAGTATCGGCACCAGCTGTGCTCCCAGCGCGGCGAGGGCGAGAGCACGGATCTGGTCTGCGGGCAGCAGCAGCGCTCCGGGGCCCGAGACGATGACCCCGGCCACCAGCGACACGATTGCCGCCGATGCGGTGGAGACCAGCGCGATCTCGATGATGCCGCCCTGCCCAAGGGCCTTGCGCGTGACGATGACGGACCCGGCGAACGCCACGGCCGACGCCACCGCGAGGACGATTCCCCAGGGGCTGGACAGCGACCCCATCGCCGCCACCAGCGCGCCGCCGACGATGATCGCGATACCGCCCACGACCCCCCACGACGTGCGCAGCCGCAGGAAGATGACCGACAGGATGACCACCGGAAGCGGGCTGATCATGGACAGGGCAGTCGCCGCCCCGGGCCCGATGAGGGGCTCGGCCCCGAAATACAGCCCGAGGTTGAGTGCATAGAGCACCCCGGCGCACGACGCCAGCATCACGCCCCGGCGGCGCAGCGGCCGGTCGACGGGCCGCGCGGAGCGCAGGATGGCCAGGCCTATCGCGGAGACGGCCGTGAACATGCCGGCCACGACCAGGGGTGCGTTGTCTGCCACCACGATGGCGCTGGCGCCCACCCCGGATATGCCGGCAACCAGCATGATCCCGGCGAACACCAGCGCGACCGTGGCCACGGGGTGCGAGGCCGCCTGCCCCGCGCGGCGATAGCCGCCCAGCAGTGCGACGAACCCTCCCATCAGTGCGAGGGCCACCATCACGTTGGCCAGCGCCCCTGTGGTTCCCGTACCGCCCATCGGCGTCGTTCCGCGCTCGGCGCCTATGAAGGCGCATGCAGCGACGATGACGAGGGCGGCCGTGCCCCAGCGCCTCCCGGCGCGTGAGGTGAGCAGAAGGGTTCCCAGGAGCGCCAGTGGGACCATCACGCTGATCGGCCCCGCCAGCCCGCCCGCCGCGGCACCCGCGATGGCGATCAGCCCGATCGCGGGCCGAAGCGCGCCCGTGCCGCCGGGTTCGGCCCGAAGCCACGCGGCGAGCAACGTTCCACCCACGAGGAACCCCACGAGTACCCCGACGGTCACCCACAGCATCTCGTCGCGAAGGCTCGCCCCGGCGGGTGGCGGGTCGAGGCCATACGAGATGGCCATGAACACGAGGCCCTGGACGATGGCCAGTGCGCCCGCGCCCACCACATAGCGCACGGAGGTCCGGAGGTCCCCGGGCCAGGCGTCGTGGTCGACCATCCAGG
>CAZIQQ010000166.1:0-1706 GCA_964541555.1 uncultured Bifidobacterium sp.
AGGCTGGGCCTGACCCCGGTGCCAGGCACTTAACCAACCTGGCACCAAGGCGGCACACGCCGCGCGCCACCCGGGGACCACGCGGTCCTACCGTCGGGCCCATGCCCATGACATACAAGGCCGTGCGGTCCATGCTCATCCGCGAGGGGTGGGCCAGGCGCCGCCAGCGCGGATCGCATGAAGTGTGGGCATCGCCCGACGGAAGGCGGCGCACCGTCGTGGCCGGCCGGGACTCCGATATCGTCCCCGCGCAGACGCTTGCAGCCATCAGACGTCAGACCGGAATGGACGACCTGCGATGACCAAGTACCTGGTGATCTACGAGCAGGGTGACGACGGTGCATGGGGTGCGTATTCCCCCGACCTCGAGGGCGCCTTCGCGCTCGGCCGCACGCGCGCAGAGGTGGAAGCGCGAATGCACGAGGCGGTCGCCGCGTATGTCGATGTCATGCGCGAGGACGGACTGCCCATTCCCGAGCCCTGTCACCATGCGGACTACATCGCCGTGCCGACGACGGTGCCCGGCCGGCCCTAGCCCTTCGCGCCCCTCGCGGCCTTGGTGCCGTGGGCCGGCTTCTCGCGCATGGGCGGCGCCACCTTGCGGCCCAGCAGGCGCATGGCCTTGAGGCCCAGCGAGAGCTTCTCGCGGTCGTCGGTCTTGCCGATGTCCAGGCCGGCGAGCTCGGTGATGCGGTCGAGGCGGTACCGGATGGTGTGGCGGTGCGTGTACAGCGTCTGCGCGGTGGCGGCCAGGTTGCAGTCGAGGTCGAGGTACGTGGCCACGGTGCCCACCAGCTCGGTCTGGTACTGCTCGTCGTACCGCACCAGCGGCGCCATGGTCTGCTCGTAGAACGACTCGAGCTCCTCGGGCCGGTCGGCGAACACCTGGAACAGCAGCTTGTAGGTGCCGGTCTCCTCGAAGGTGACCACCTCGCCCGCGCGGCCGAGCTTCTCGCCGATCGACAGCGCCAGTTGGGCCTCGTCGATGGCCGAACCCAGGCGCTCGGGATCGTCCTGCTGGCGCGACAGCGCAAGCGTGAGCGTGAGGCCGGGCACGGTGGGGCCGGTGGCCGCCAGCAGTCGGCGGGCCAGGGTGTGCGCGAGCTCCTCGGGCCCCTCCCCCTCGTCGCCCTCGGCGCGCTTGGGCAGCAGGATGACCAGCAGGCCCTCGTGCCAGTCGACCAGCGCCTTGGGCCAGTGCAGCTCGAGCACGCCGCGGGTCTGCTGCATGAACCGGCGCACCAGACGCGGGTCGGTGATGACCCGGCCGTCGCTGTGGGGGTCCTGCAGGCGGCCCACCACGGCCACGGCGCCCTCCGAGAGGTCTGCGCCCAGGTGCCGGGCGCGGCGCACCAGCGACTCGCGGCTGACGACCTCGCCTGCCAGCAGTTCCTCCAGCAGCTCTCCGCGCAGGCGGGCCTCGGTGTCCACCCGGGTGTCCTCGCGCACGCGCTCCACCAGAAGGGCGTCGGCCAGCGCTGGCACGGCGCGGTCGCCCGCCGCAGGGAGCGGGCCCCAGGTCACCAGCACGCCGGCGAACTCGGTTCCCTCGGCCCCGTCGAGCCGCATGATTCCCGCGCCCTTCACCCCGGCCTGGGTGAATGGCCCCAGCAGCGAGGCCGGCCCGTGCGTGCGGGCCTCCTCGATGGCATCCACCAGGGATTCCTGCCGGGCATCGGTGAGGTCAGACGTTCCGAGCACGTCGA
>CAZIQQ010000167.1:0-1651 GCA_964541555.1 uncultured Bifidobacterium sp.
CTGGCAGGCGAAGGTCTACGACGCCGAGTACGCCGCCCCGGTGCTTACCGTCAGCTCCGTCGCCTGGGCGCTGTCGGTACCCGGCGCATACAACCCGGGCCTGTTCTCCTTCGCGTGGCAGGACGGCGGATGGAAGCTGACGGGCTTCGCCAGGTTCGCCTCGCAGTCGACCCTGCCGCCCACCGGCTAGCCATGCGCCCGTGACGCGCCCGCTGGGGTTCCTCACCGACTACGGCCCGGGCACCGAGCATGTGGGCGCCCTGCACGCCGTTGCGGCCACCATCACCCCGCAGTCGGCGCGCATCGACCTGGCCCACGACGTCCCCCCGGGCGACATCCGGTGGGGAGCCATCCTGCTCGAGCGCCTGGTGCGCCTGATGCCCCGTGATTCGGTGACGGTCACCGTGGTCGACCCCGGGGTGGGCACCGACCGCCGCGCGGTGGCCGTGGAACTGGAGTGGGGCAAGGTGGTGGTGGGTCCCGACAACGGCCTGCTGGGGCTCGCGGTGGATCGCCAGGCCGCTGTGCGCGCGGTGGAGGTCACATCCAGCCAGGTGATGCGCGCGCCGGTGTCGGCCACCTTCCACGGCCGTGACGTGTTCGCCCCCGCCGCTGCCCATGTGGCGTCGGGCGCCGACCTCGGTGACCTGGGGCCGCCGGTGGATGTCGGCACCATCGTGCGTCCCCACCTGCCGGATGCCAGCGCCCTGCCCGGCGCACTCGAGGCCCTGGTGGTCGGGGCGGATGGCTTCGGCAACCTCGCGCTGTGGGCGGGCCCCGAGCACCTTATGGCGGCGGGACTGGTGGAGGGCGATCGCCTCTGGGTGGCCACCGCCGAGGGCGGCCGTTCGCAGGCCACCCTGGGACGAACCTTCGCCGATGTGCCGCGCGGCGCCCTGCTGGCCTACGTGGACTCCCACGGGCTGGTGTCGATAGCCCTGAACGGCGGCGATGCGGGGGAGAGGGTGCGCGCGGCGGCCGGTGAGGTCGTCGCGCTCATGCGTCAGTCGTAGCGCCCTCGCCAGGCGTTCATCCGGACCTTCCAGATGTCCTCGATGAACGGCGGCAGGTGCCTGCCCACGTCGAACGTGGACTCGTCGCGGAACTCCACGGCCACGGGCATCTCGGCAATGCGCGCCCCCATGCGGCGCGCCACGTACAGCACCTCGATGTCGAAGGCGAACGAGTTGACCATTGCCTTCCCGAATACCCGCTCGGCCCAGTCGGCCGTGAACCCCTTGAACCCCGCCTGGGTGTCGCTGATGACGGGCAGCACCAGCAGGCGCCGCGTCACCTGCACCGCTGCCCCGGCCGCCAGGCGCGCCGGGCTCTTCTCGGTCTCGGCGTAGGCGGCGAGGCTGCGCTTGCCGGTGACCACATCGGCCACGCCGCCGCGCAGCAGGCCCAGCGCCGGCCCCACGTGCGACGGGGCGATGTTCATGTCGGCATCCACGTAGAACCGGTAGTCGCCCGTGGCGGCCAGCATGCCCGACCGCACGGCTCCGCCCTTGCCCAGGTTCTCCGGCAGGCGGTTCAGCCGTATGCGGGTGTCCGCGCCACCGGCGCGCTCCACCAGGGCCGCCGTGCCGTCGGTGCTGCCGTCGTCGCTCACCACGAGCTCCACCGACCCGTCGAAGCCATCCATCCACGC
>CAZIQQ010000168.1:0-1520 GCA_964541555.1 uncultured Bifidobacterium sp.
CCGAGGCCCTTCCCATTCCACCCCCGCTTCGGAGGTTCCCGTGCCGCTCATCAGGACCCGCGCACTTCGTCGAATCGCACTTGTCGCGTCGTTGGGGGGTGTGGCCGCGGTGGCGGCGTCGGCCGTGGCCGCTCAGCCCGCCAGCCTGTGGGTGTCGCCGATCTCGGGGGTCAACGACACCTGGGCGGCTGGTGTCGCGCCCGACGGGTCGATCTACTCGTTGATGAGCGGTGACAGCAGCTGGCAACCCACCATGACCTTCGGCACCGGCCCGGGCGCGCTCACCATCACGCCCGGGGGGAACGGGTCGATTGCCCTGGGCAAGCAGAACGGGGACGGTTCATGGGCGTGGGTGTGGGGAAGTGCCACGAGCCCACGTGGTCGGGATCTCGCGACGCTGCCGGACGGCGCCGCCCTCGTCGCCGGTTGGCGGCCCAACGCCGGCTTCGGGGGAGCCGTCGGCAGCTACACGGTCCCCGCGCAGGGCAGTTTCGTGGCGAAGTTCGCGCCCTCGAGCGCGATTGACTGGTTCGCGCAGGCCCGGCCGATCACGTATGGCGGATCCGACAATGTCAACCTCAACGGGGTGGGAGCGATCCCCGGGGGTGCGGGCGCATCGGTCGTCGCGGGGTACCTCTCTGCTGGCATGACGGCCGATCTGCTCCCGGCCGTGAGCCCCATCACCCTGGCCGGGGGATCCGGGGACACGGCCGTCCTCGCCGGCCTCAATGCCTCGGGCTCGTGGACATGGGCGATCACCGCGGATGCGGGGAGCAGTGGAGGTAACGGAGTCAGGGTTCTTCCCGATGGCTCCGCCATCATTGGTGGATTCCTCGACGGCAGCGCACGATTCGGGTCGACCACCCTCACCGGGAATGGCGCGTTCTTCGCGAAGGGGAGCGCCGCGGGCTGGCAGTGGGCCGCCCAGGCCGTGTATTCGGGCACCAGCTACCTCCCGGGCATCACCAAGAACTTCGCCCTCGGCCCGGACGGCGCGATCTATTACACCGATAGCTTCACGGGCACCGCGACCTTCGGAACGGGCCCGAGCGCGATCAGCATCACGTCCACCGGGGGCAGGGACGTCTTCGTCGCCAAGTTGAACCCGAACGGCACGTGGGCCTGGGCGACGAAGGCCGGGGGTGCCGGTGCCGACTTTGCGTACTCCCTGGCCGTCCCGCCGGGCGTGTGCAGCCCGGTCGTGACAGGTCTGTACGCGAACGCGGCCCAGTTTGGCTCGCTCAGCCTCAACAGCGGTAACGCGCGAGAGAACTTCCTCGCGACGTTCAGTTCCACGGACGGCGCGTGGCAGTCAGCGTACGACGTCGCCAAGGCAACGAGCGATTGGAACCAGGGGCCGGTCGTGGCCCTGGCAGATGGCTCGCTCTTCCTGCAGGGCTCGATGTTCTCGCCCACGACCTTCGGCACGCTGCCGGTCTCCGGTGGCAATCAGTACTCGGGCAAGATGTTGCAGGTCCCCTGCATCGCCCCCCAGAACGTCAAGGCCACCGCCGGTGACG